>CAYWAX010000162.1:0-4388 GCA_964456425.1 uncultured Nitrospinaceae bacterium
GTTTTTGAATTAAAAGATTATAATTTTCTTTCTTATCTTAGTTCAAATAAAATTGAATCATCGGAAGCTCTTGTTCATTGGGAAAATAACACTTCAAGTTCTAAACTAGTACAAGCAAGCTTAACCTATAGCGGTTCTCAGCAATTTTTTATTCTTGGCTTTAATTCTTTTAATAGGAAAAATTTTAAAAATATAGACATAAAAAGACCGGTTTATTTTATTATTCCTAAATTTTTCACTGGACCTTATTTGCCAGATTTCTATGAATACAAAAAACTAATTATGCGTTTTCGTAAAGATTTTGAAAGTCAATTTGGGCGGAAACCTTCAATTTTTGCAGCTAGATCAGTGGATGCAATAAAAATATTATCTTCTGCTATTTTTCAGTCTTCAGGAGAACGTAAATTTACCCTAGAATACTTAAAAAAAATAAGAAAATTTAATGGCCTTACTGGAAATTTTGATTTCTCAAAAAATAATAACTATTTAATCGGTAATTCGTACGCTATAATTCATTTTCAAAATGGAATCTGGAATCTGGAATCATTTGAATAACTTCAATTAAATACTTGACAAATTTTCTATTATAGTGACTAATGCGACTAGTTTGGTCGTATTAGATAGGAGATTCCTTTGCTTGCTTTTACTAAACAGACAGATTACGGTTTGATGGCTTTGCATTACCTTGCAACCCGTTTTGAGGGTGATTGTGCAACAAATGCAAAGACTATAGCTCAGGCATGTGCTTTACACTCTGAATTGCTTGCAAAAACAATGCAACTGCTTGCTAAAAAAGGTCTTGTCGAATCAAAAAATGGCCCAAAAGGCGGATATGTTTTAGCAAAAGAACCTGATTCTATAACTATAGCAGAAGTTGTAAGAGCAATTGAAGGACCAATTGCCATAACAAGTTGTCAAATCACAGATGTGCATGACTGTGAACAGTACAGAAATTGCTCTATTTTTCATCCTATGGAGCAACTTCAAGGCAGAATTACTGAGTTACTTGAAGGGATGACTATTTTTGATATAGCCGGAATGCCGGCGGGAGAAATAAAATGAGCCTGAAGTTCCCAATTTACATGGACTACCAAGCAACGACGCCAATGGATCCTAGAGTACTTGAGGCAATGACGCCTTATTTTACGGATACATTTGGTAACGCAGCTAGCAGGAACCACAGTTATGGATGGGAAGCTGAAAAAGCGGTTGATAAAGCACGTGAGCAAATTGCAAATGTAATCAACGCCGATCCAAGAGAAATAATTTTTACAAGTGGAGCTACAGAATCAGATAACATGGCTCTTAAAGGGGTTGCTGAAATGTACAAAAGCAAAGGCAACCACATAATCACATCTTCTATAGAACATAAAGCTATTATTGATTCTGCAAAAAGGCTAGAAACTTGGGGATTTGATGTAACATATCTTGACCCCCCCGATGATGGAGTTACTTCTCTACAAATGGTAGAAGATGCGATTAGAGAAGATACAATTTTAGTTTCTATTATGCATGCAAATAATGAGGTAGGTGTTATTAATCCGATTGGAGAAATAGGAAAATTATGCCATGAAAAAGGAATACTCTTTCACACGGATGCAACCCAAGGCTTTGGCAAAGTCCCAATAGATGTGAATGAAATGGGGATAGATCTTTTGTCTGCAACGGCCCATAAAGTTTATGGTCCAAAGGGTATTGGCATGCTGTATGTAAGGAGGCGAAAACCACGCGTTCGACTTTCTGCAATTATTGATGGCGGTGGTCACGAACGTGGCATGCGTTCTGGCACATTAAATGTTTCAGGGATTGTTGGTTTTGGAAAAGCTGCAGAGTTGTGTTCTGAAGAAATGGAAAGCGAAACAATTCGACTTACTAATTTACGAGAAAAGTTTAGAAAAACAATTTTTGAAAGTTTAGAAGAAGTTTATGTAAACGGACATGAAACGAATCGTTTGCCAGGAAATATAAATATCAGCTTTCCATATGTGGAGGGAGAGTCTCTGATAATGGGTCTCAGTGATGTTGCTGTATCGTCAGGATCTGCATGTACTTCGGCCAGCTTGGAGCCAAGCTATGTTTTAAAATCTATGGGTAAGGGTGATGAATTAGCTCATTCTTCTATTAGATATGGATTCGGTCGATTCTCCACAGAGGAAGAGATAAATTATGTAGCCGAAAAGACAGCTGGCATAGTAAAAAGACTGAGAGAAATGAGTCCTCTTTATGAAATGGTGAAAGAGGGAGTAGATCTTTCAAAAGTAGAATGGCAATCTCATTAAATGATCAAAAACTATATCTAAGATAGGAGATTTAAAAAATGGCTTATAGTGACAAAGTTGTAGATCATTACAATAACCCGCGGAATGTTGGCGCTTTAGATAAAGCTGATAAGACGGTAGGAACAGGAATTGTTGGCGCACCAGAATGTGGTGATGTTATGAAATTACAAATAAAAGTTAATGATAGTGGTGTTATAGAAGATGCAAAATTTAAAACTTTTGGTTGCGGCAGCGCCATTGCTTCTAGTTCTCTTGCCACTGAGTGGTTGAAAGGGAAAAATTTAGATGAAGCTCATGAAATACAAAATACACAGATAGTTGAAGAGTTAAACCTTCCTCCTGTAAAAATTCATTGTTCAGTTTTGGCAGAGGACGCAATAAAAACAGCTTTAAATGACTATCGTTCTAAAAATGGAATAGAAGAAGTAGAACATGAAGGACATCATTAGAGTAGAATTTGAAAGGGATTATTGTGAGTGTCGTTGATAAACATAGAACTATAGAAATCACAGAAAAAGCAGTTACTAATGCTAAGAGATTAATGGAAAAAGAAGGTAACCCAGACCAAATTGTCCGAGTTGGAGTGAAGGGTGGTGGGTGTTCTGGTCTTTCTTATGTTCTTAGATTCGAAGATAAAGGGAAAATAAATTCGCTTATGGATCAGGTTATCGACACCAATAAAGTCTGCTTTGTTATTGATAAAAAAAGTCTTATTTTCTTATCAGGAACAGTTTTGGATTTTGAGGACGGCCTAAATGGACAAGGTTTTACTTTTAAAAATCCAAACGCACGACAATCTTGTGGTTGCGGGGAAAGTTTTTCTGCATAAAGATATTTTTTAAAAAACGCGACGCGCTCATTTATATTAACGCGGCGCGTTTTTTAATTAGTTTGCAATATTTTAAAAGAATAAATGCAAGGGAGAAATTCTTGTCCGAATCTAATTCTTTTGATTTATTCAATAAGAATGGTTCAATTAAATCTATTCCGAGTGATATAGATCATTTTTCTCTTTTAGGTCTTCCGAAGAAGATGAACTTAGATTCTAGTCTCTTAGAACAAAAGTTTTTTGATTTAAGTAAAAAGTTACATCCTGATTTTTTCGGAAACGCAAATACTACCGAGAAAATAAGAAGTTTAGATGCTACTACTAGAATAAATAAAGCAAAGAGAATTTTAGGCGATCGTATTCTCCGAATGATTTATTTGGTGGAGTTAGAAAGCGGAAAATTAAAAGAAAATGATTCTAACCCACCAGCAGATTTACTTGAAGATATTTTAGATGCGCAAGAAACAGCTGCTGAACTAGAATGTTGTCTTGAAGAGGATAGAGCGAAAGAATTGAAACGTCGAGTTTTGGCTGCGAAGGAATGCTTTGAAACTTTCAGCAAGTCACAGAACAAAACATTGGAAGAATATGCTAAAAACTGGGACGATATTGTTAATGGCAAATCTTTACCCACTAACGATTTAGTAGATAAAATTAGATTAGTTTTGAGTCTTAGAAATTATATTGAAAACATTTTATTAAGTTTAGATAGAGCAATGGATTCTTAAAGTGAATGACATAATAGGTATAGATTTAGGAACAACTAACAGTTTAGTAGCTTTTGCTGAAAACGACGATCCTTTTATTGTATCTGTTGACGGCGAAACTAATATTTTTCCTTCAGTAATATCCTTTTTTAATGATCGCGTTTTGTGTGGATATAAAGCTCTGGAATCTCGAAAAACAAATAGTAGAAACACCGTTTTTTCAGTGAAACGGTTTATGGGAAAAGGATTTAGTGACATTAAAAAAGAACTTAGCTTTATTCCCTTTGAAATTGATCCTAGTGAAAAAGAGGTTGTTCATGTTAAATCTAGAGGAAGATCATATAGTGGCCCCGAATTAAGTTCTATTATTTTAAGATCTTTAAAATCAAGAGCTGAAAAATCTTTAGGAAGAACATTTACGAAAGCTGTAATAACGGTGCCAGCGTATTTTAATGATTCTCAAAGACAAGCAACAAAAGATGCAGGAAGATTAGCAGGTCTTGATGTTCTACGAATTTTAAACGAACCTACGGCAGCCTCTCTTGCGTATGGTCTTCATGAAAAAAATCGTGG
>CAYWAX010000163.1:0-4322 GCA_964456425.1 uncultured Nitrospinaceae bacterium
ATATATCTGGGAGTGTTTCGACGAAACGTATTGCGTCATAAGAGATATATCCTACTGCGCCTCCACAAAAACGCGGAAGTCCTTTGATTCTTACAGGATTATAACTAGACATGAATTTTTTCATGTATTCAAATGGATCTGATACATTAATGCTCTTTCTTTCCTCACCTCGAATTACTTGCATTTCATTTTTCTTGCTCTTCAGGACGACTAATGGATCATTGCCAAAAAAAGAATATCTAGCCCATTTCTCTCCACCCTCAACACTTTCAAATAAGAATGAATATTTCCCTTCCTTGATTTTCAAATACGCTGACACAGGATTCTCTGTAAGCGCAGGAATCTCTTTAAAAACAGGTACAACATTACCCATTTTTGACAACTCCAAAAAATTATCTAGATCAGGAAAATATTCTTGCATCTATATAGACTCCAAACAAAAAGGAAAATGAAAGAATTCAAACATAGAGTTAAGGAACGAAGATAACTAATTGAAACAGAAGCAGTCAACTCATTTCAATATCAATTCATGAGTTCATTCCTTAAAAATATCTTTGCCATAATCTACATTGATCAATGAAAGACCATGGGAAGGTGCCGTTGGACCGGCTAATCTCCTATCTTTTGATTTAATTAAAATAGGAATATTTCTAGTAGAACGCGCTCCTGTTCCAACCTCGACTAAAGTTCCTACAATATTCCTAACCATATGTCTCAAAAAACCATCAGCTGTAATTTTTAAAATTATTTCATCAACTTTTTTTTCAATTTTCAAAGAACTTACGGTCCTTAAATTACACGGAGTGATGCTTTTTTTTCTACAAAAACTTGTGAAATCTATTTTGCCAATTAGATAGTTAGAAGCTTCCCTCATTAAATTTATGTCTAATTCACTTCTAATATGCCAAGTTCGTAGTTGCCTCAAAGCGCTTTCTGCGCGTCGATTTAAAATTCTATATTCATAAGTTTTACACTCTGTATCATGTTGTGCATGAAAATTATCTCCTACTTCTACACACTGTAAAATCACAACATCTTTATTGAGAATAGAATTAAGAGCTAAACGTATTTTGTCAGGTAAGATATCTCTCTCAATTTCGAAATGAGCAACTTGCGCTAAGGCGTGGACTCCTGAGTCTGTCCTTCCTGAACCAATGATTCTAGTCAATTTTCCAGAAATTTTCTTAAGAGCACTTTCAATCTCAGACTGCACTGTCCTTTGATCGGGTTGATCCTGCCAACCCATAAAATTAGTCCCGTCATATTCAATTTTAATAGCAAATCTTTTTATAGAAGACATATTCTTTGCTTGAATTAAAAATGAGACCGCAACAAACTACCTGTGGACGAGTTCTCTACAAGAGCAATATCATCAGGAGACCCTTCAGCAACAATAAATCCGCCCTCTTCTCCACCCTCAGGACCTAGATCAATAACATAATCTGAGAAACGGATTACATCCATATTATGTTCTATAACAACCACTGTATTTCCTTGTTCAACTAATAAACGCAAAACTCCCAAGAGTTTCTCTACATCAGAAAAATGCAATCCTGTGGTAGGCTCATCTAAGATATAAAGAGTTTTTCCAGTTCCTTTCTTTGATAACTCTCTTGCAAGCTTAATTCTTTGTGCCTCTCCACCACTAAAAGTAGTAGCAGATTGTCCAAGCCTAATATAACCTAAGCCTACATCAAGTAAAGTAGATAGTTTCTCCCTAATTAATTTTATATTTTCAAATACATCATATGCTTCTCGTACGGTCATATTAAGGACATCTGAGATTGAAACACCTTTATAACGAATTTGTAAAGTTTCTTGATTAAACCTTCTTCCTAAACAATCAGTACATTTAATATATATATCAGGCAGAAAATGCATCTCAACTTTTAAAAAACCACCTCCTTCACATGCTTCACATCTACCACCCCTAACATTAAAACTAAATCTTCCGCTTTTGTATCCACGACTTAAGGAATCTATAGTCTTGGAAAATATTTGTCTAATTAGAGTAAAAATACCGGTATAAGTGGCAGGGTTACTCCTCGGAGTTCTTCCAATTGGAGACTGATCTATATTCACAACTTTATCGATATTTTCAGTACCTTCGATACTTTTAAATTTGCCTGGTGAAACACTCGAATTATAGAACTTCTTCGATAGTGCTCGAAAAAGTATATTGTCAATCAATGTACTTTTACCACTACCACTAACGCCCGTCACACAATTGAGAACTCCTAAAGGAAAAGATACGTTTATTTCTTTAAGATTATTCTCTGCAGCTCCTTTTATTTTAATAAAATGATCAGTTTTAATATTGTTAGATTTAGAAATCGGTATATTAAGTCGACCAGAAAGATATTTTCCTGTTATGGTATCTGAAGTTGCAATCTCCTTTGGACTACCTGCAGAAACTATATGCCCTCCATTTTCTCCTGCACCTGGGCCCATATCCACTACATAGTCTGCATTCTGTATAGTATCTCTATCATGTTCTACAACTATTATTGAATTTCCCATATCTCGTAATTTTGTGAGTGTAGATAGGAGACGATGATTATCTCTAGGATGCAATCCAATGCTAGGTTCATCTAAAACATACAATACTCCAGACAAATTAACTCCAACCTGACTAGCTAATCTAATTCTTTGACCTTCTCCACCAGAAAGTGTTTTTGTAGAACGATCTAAAGTAAGATATCCAAGTCCTACAGAATCAATAAATCCTAATCTCCCCTCAATTTCTTTAATTATTCGACTAGTAATAAAGTCATTTTTCACCTTTTTCGGAAGTGTCTCAAAAAAAGTTATCAATTTACCTATAGGCAGTTGAACCATTTCCTTCAATGTTTTTTCTTCAAAAGTTACTGCTAAACTCTCTTTTTTCAATCTTCCACCGGAACATGTCTCACAAGAGAAAACACTCATAAATTTCTCTAAGTCAGAACGATTTTTTTCACTACTCGTTTTATCGTATAAAATTAATAATTCCTCAAAAATTCCAAGAAACTTTCTTTTTCTCCTAACAGTTCTTTTTGAAGTTTTATGAGTAATTCTAATTTTTTCTTCCTTAGAACCATAAAACAAAAGATTTTTTTTCTTCTCACTGATCTGACTAAATGGAATATCATTTTCTATTTTATAATTTTCTATGAAAGCTTTTAAGGAGGATGAAAGCAGATTATTTTTGTTAGCGAAAGGGATTATAGCTCCATCAATTATAGTTTTCGTTGTATCAGGGACTATCTTATAAGGATCCATTTTAAATTCAGTTCCTAAACCTTTGCAATTTTCACATGCCCCTTGCGGACTATTAAATGAAAACATCCGAGGTTCCATTTCTGGGATAGTAATTCCACATTTAGGACATCCAAAAGATTCACTTAATAAAAATTCTTTATCCATATCGACCAAAAACAATATGAGTCCCTTAGAAAGAGAACAAGCTGTTTCTATGGATGAAATCAATCTTGATTCTGAACCTTTCCTAATAACTATTCTATCAATCACAACTTCAATATCATGATTCTGATTTCTATTTATTTGAATTTCATCAGAAAGTTCATGGAAAAATCCATCTACCCGTACCTGGGTAAACCCTTTTTTTTCTAACTCATCAAATTCTTTCTGATATATCCCTTTTCTCCCTCTTACAATAGGAGATAAAATCAAAAGATTTGAACCGTTCTTAAACTTCATAGCTCTTTCAACCATCTTCTCTATACTCATAGCATTCAATGACCGACTACAATTAGGGCAATGCGGAATCCCTACTTTTGCATAAAGCAGTCTGAGGTGATCATAAATACCTGTAACAGTCCCTACAGTAGAACGAGGATTCTTACTAACTGTTTTCTGATCTATAGAAATAGTTGGGGATAGACCTTCAATCAAGTCTACATCTGGTCTATCTAATTGATCAATAAATTGTCTAGCATAAGCGGAAAGTGATTCAATATAACGGCGTTGTCCTTCTGCATAAATTGTATCAAAAGCTAAACTGCTCTTTCCAGAACCACTTAAACCCGTGAATACAACAAGCTGGTCTCTTGGAATCTCTAAATCAAGATTTTTTAGATTGTGTTCTCTAGCACCTCGAACACTAATCTTTTTTTTAGACAGCATCAAAAACTCTCAGAAGAACCGGCAAGAAAATTATGGGAGTAAAAATTAAGAAAATACGAAATATTCAAATCAATACCAAATCAGCCCACCTGTAAGATTAAGGTCTTGTCCTGTCATACGCATAGCATCTTCAGATGCTAAAAAGACACAAAGTGCAGCATGATCTTCTGGCGTAACAAGAGTCTTAAGTGCAGCAG
>CAYWAX010000164.1:0-4299 GCA_964456425.1 uncultured Nitrospinaceae bacterium
CTAGCTTCTTCAGTTTGTTCTTCTTTCATATCATCTTTTTTATTATCTTCAGGGGACATTATTTCCTCCGGGTTTCTCGTTTTTTTGAACCTAAATTATATCTATTAATGTATATAGAATCGTGAAGTTAACAAATGTGTATCTTTGGGTCAACGTTTTTATCCAGAAGTTTTTTTATTTAGTTCACACTTGCGATAATATGTTATCAATTGATACAGTTTATACATCTTATTTTTAATTTTAATATTACCAACCTAATAGGTAATGTACTTCACTGAAATTAGGCGAGGCAAATGACTGAAAATCTTTTAGAAGTAAAAAATCTAGTTAAATATTTTCCTGTTAGAGGGGGTGTTTTCTCACGGGTAAGAAATTATGTAAAAGCTGTTGATGGTATCAGTTTTGCAGTTAAGCCTGGGGAGACTTTGGGTCTGGTTGGTGAAAGTGGATGTGGAAAATCTACAGCTGGTCGTTCTATTTTACGTTTGATTGAACCGACCTCTGGAGAGATAAATTTTGAAGGTGAAAATATCTGTGAACTTAGTAACGAGGAATTAAGAAAACGTCGAAGGCAAATGCAAATAATTTTTCAGGATCCCTATGCATCATTAAATCCTAGAATGACGATAGGAAGTATAGTTGGCGAGCCATTGACTATTCATAAAGTTGCAAAAGGTCAGGAAAGAAAAGATAGAGTTGAACAATTACTACACAGAGTCGGATTACGACCTGAGCATATTCGTAGATACCCACATGAATTTTCAGGTGGTCAAAGACAGAGAATAGGACTCGCTAGAGCTCTAGCTTTAAATCCTAAGCTAATTATTGGAGACGAGCCAGTTAGTGCATTGGATGTTTCTATTCAGGCACAGGTAATTAATTTATTAGAAGATTTACAAAAAGATTTAGGAATCGCCTATGTAATGATAGCTCATGATCTTGCTGTAGTTCAGCATGTAAGTGATCGGATAGCTGTAATGTATTTAGGGAAAATTGTTGAGCTTGCAGAGGCAGACGAACTTGTATCTTCTCCAAAACATCCTTATACGGAAGCACTTCTGTCTGCAGTCCCTGTACCTGATCCAACAGTTAAAACTGAGAGAATACTTTTGAAAGGAGATGTGCCTAGTCCTGTGAATCCACCTTCTGGATGTCGTTTTCACACAAGATGTCCTTATAAAGAAGATATATGCGAACAGGAAGACCCTCCTATTCTTGAAATGAGTCCAGCCCATACTGTTGCTTGTCATCTCTCAGAGAAAATTTACGGGAAATAACAATTCTTCAGCGAAACTGCTGTAGCATAGAATTATTTCTTCTCCTTTCTATTTCCAGATTTGTATTCTTTTAGATTTTTTTGAAAGACAGTATGCCCGAATTAATTAATCTGAATGAAATTAAACAAGCGCAGACAAATACCCATAGATTAATCAGAAAAACTCCATTAATTCCTTTTTCGAATTCTATTGAAGAAAACACTCCAGATTCGCTTTATCTTAAACTAGAAAATCTGCAAGTTACCAACTCATATAAGTCTCGAGCTGCGTTTCATGTGATGAGTTCTTTAAACTCTGAACAACGTGAAAAAGGTATTGTTATGACCTCTTCAGGAAATTTTGCGAAAGCTTTTGCTCTTGCTGGTTTTGTTTATAATGTAAAGGTAGTGGTTGTTCTTTTAGATCAAACTAGTAAGTCGAAAGTAGATTCTATTAAAAAATATGGTGCAGAAATTGTTTTTTGTGGAACTCATTATTCTTCCAGGAAGGATAAAATGTATGAGACTGCAACAAAAAAAAATATGATTGCAATTGATACGACAGAAGATAGAAGAGTTCCAATTGCACATGGAAGTATTGGAATGGAAATTTTAGAGGATCTAGAAGATGTTGAGACTGTTTTAGTTCCTTGTAGTTCGGGTGGTCTTATAGCGGGTATTGCGAGTGCAATTAAGTTACAACGTCCAGAGATAAGGGTACTGGGAGTTCAGCCAGATGGTGCAGCAGCAGCATTTCACTCTTTGTCAGCAGGCAAACCAATAAATATAGACAATTGGAGTAGTATTGCAGATGGTCTTGCTGCAACAAGACCAGGGAATCTTCCGTTTAATCATATTAAAGAACGAGTAGATGACATTGTACTTGTTAGTGAAGAGGATATTATTAATTCATTCTCAGTACTATTAAAAGATTCAAAAATTTTATGTGAGCCTGCTGGAGCAGTCGCGGCAGCAGCTTTTTTCGAAAATAAAATAGAAAACCCAGGAAAAACGGTCTCTATAGTAAGTGGTGGGAATTTAACTTCAGAATTACTGATAAAATTACTTTCTTCCTAAATTTCAAGAACTTATTAAATTTGGGAAAGACTTTTCTAACATATTGGTTATTGTTTCCCCTATTGCTAATGAAGATGTTGCGCCGGGAGATGGGGCATTGCAAACATGTAAAGCTCTTTCCGTATGAAGAATAGAAAAATCATCTATAAGGTTTCCATTTTTATCGATTGCTTGAGCTCTTACACCGGAACCACCATCCATCAGGTCATTTTTTTGGATTTCAGGGAGTAGTTCTTGTAAAGCTTTAGTGAATGCATCTTTGCTGAATGATCTGTACATTTCACCTATTCCTACTTTCCAATATTTTTTCGCAAGTTTTAAGAATCCACCATAAGTAATAGTTTCGATAAAATCTATAAAATTAAGGTTACTTTTTTTATAGCCCTCTCTCGCTAAAGCTAAGACTGCATTTGGTCCAGCTTCGACAGTACCGTCAATTCTTTTTGTAAAATGCACACCTAAGAAGGGAAAAGCAGGATCAGGTACAGGATAAATTAAACCTTTAACTAAATTTTCTCTGGATGGTTTTATCTGATAATACTCACCTCTAAAGGGTACAATTCTAATTGGTAGTTTCGCACCTGCTAAACTCGCTATACGGTCTGCATAAAGACCTGCACAATTAATTAAGTAAGAACTAGCAAATTCCCCATTGTTGCAATCTATATATATTTGATTTTTTCTAATTTCAATTTTTTTTATACATTGATTCATTTCAATTTTTTGTTCTTTTTCACTAACAAGCTTTGCGTAGGTTTTGACGACTCCAGGGTAATCAATAATGCCCGTACTAGGTACCCATAACGCTTTAATTCCTTTTGCATAAGGTTCCTTTTCAAGGAGTTCCTCTTTCCCAATCATTTTGATACCTTCTACACCATTAGCTTTTGCGCGTCTGTATAGTTCTTCAAGTCTTGGAATCTGCATTTGATTTGTAGCTACGATCACTTTTCCACATATTTCGTAATTTATGTTGTGTTCTTGAGCAAATTCAATCATTTTTCGAGCACCAGAAACACAAGTTTTTGCTTTCATAGAATCGGGTCTATAATAAATACCTGAGTGAATAACACCGCTATTTCTTGATGATTGATGTAAACCTACTTCATTTTCTTTTTCTAAAACAATAAGTCGTAACTTTGGATGAGCATTTGAAATATTTAGTGCAGTAGAAAGACCAATTATTCCTCCACCAACAATTGCGATATCGTAAAAATTGTTTTGCAAAAAAATCCTCAAATAATTAATTTTAAATAATGATAAACGTAGATAGTTTTGCAAAATTTTATATAATGGACAAGATGTAGTGTTGACTGTAGATCTATGTGTGAGTATGCTCGCATTCTTAAATAACTATGCAATTCTTATAGTTATTCATTTTAATCGGGGCGTGGCGCAGCCTGGTAGCGCGCCTGCTTTGGGAGCAGGAAGTCGTAGGTTCGAATCCTATCGCCCCGACCAAAACCTTGTTTACATTCATTTCCATTGATATCATGATTTATACTTTTTTCTTAAACTTCTAATCTAAAGATGTTAATGGAGTCTTAATATTTATGAGAGTTTTATATTGTGCCCCTAAGGAATATTTTGAACCTGGTGCGTCAGAATCCTACGATTATTTTAATGGGATACGTTCATTAGGTCATGAAGTTGTTCCTTTCTTTTATAGAAATCATTCTTTCGTATACAAAAATTTTAGAAGAAACTGGATACCTTGGATGAACCGCCAGTTAGTAAAAAAAGCTTCTGACTTTGACGTGTTATTCATTTTTCGTGCTGGAAATATTTTTTCTGAAACAATTTTAGAAATTAAAGAAAGTAGTAATTGTAAAACTATCTGTTTTTATGGTGATAATCCATATGGGTCTAAACAAGATCCAATTGATTTTAAAAAAGTTGCTGCATTTGATCTTTTTATAACTAAAGATACGTATTTTCGGGATGAATTAAATTTATTTGGATTTAAT
>CAYWAX010000165.1:0-4225 GCA_964456425.1 uncultured Nitrospinaceae bacterium
TTTGGATGGATAAAGGCTCATAACACTTCTGAGATATATAAGAGCTTCCGAAGTTTTTTTTCTGTGAATATAATGCTGAAATAGGGAAACTTTCACAGAAGAAAGAGGTTGGATATAACCGAATATACCGCTTTTCAAGGTTACACCAACTCTAATTTCACTTCCATTGCGGATAATATGAAAAGTTGCCTTAGTACCAGGTCTTAAAGTACTTACAGCCTTTTTTAATTGATAATGATTTTTTATTATCATTGAATTAACTCTAAGAATAACATCTCCGCTTTTAATTCCTGCATTAAATGCGGGACCGTTTGGAATTACACTAATTACTTGCGCTGCAGAATTTAAATGCTTATTAATGAACACACCTGCATAGCCTGAACGTGCTAATTTTTTCTTCTTTTGAGATAATCCCCTTGACCAAATCTTTTCTGCTCTTATCAACTCGGTCAAAAATTTTATATTTCCTTTCATCCCCCTAATATCAATACCGGGCAATTCGTCTAAATTTAAATTAGAACTATGAACGGCATTTGAAAAATCTGTATCCCTCAAAATTGCATATCTGAATTTCGTACTAACTAATCTTGCTTTCGCGAAATTCGCTCTTGAACAATTAGTCCCCCTTAAATTGGCCCCAAATAAGTTTGCATTAATAAATTTTGTTCCCTGCAAGTTTGCATTTCTAAAATTTGAATATACCAGGTGAGTATTTCTAAAATCAGCGCCAGAGAGATTCGCTTCTCGGAGATCACTTTGTCTGAGATTTTTACCTCTCAAATCGGCATTACTTAGATCGCATCTAGGACAATGTTTGGTTTGTTTAAATCTCGCCAGATCTTCTGCATCATAGGCAAATACATTTGTGTGGAAAATTATGGAAAACGAAAATAAAACCAAGAAGTAAAAGATAACGCTACGATAAATCTTAATCATATCTCCTCCAAAATAATGATAAGAATTTATTTATTTTTTAGCGTATTACTCATCCAATCCAGATATTCCTTGTTTCCTTTATCTATAGCAAAAGAAATCACTTCAGGAGTTTCATAACTATGTAATTGGAGAACTTCTTTTTCTAGAGCCTCCAGGTTATCAGTTCTTCCTTTAATAACAAGCAAAAGTTCATTGTCAGTATTTATTTCTCCTTCCCACTTATACACACTTTGCACGGAAGGAATGATGTTCACGCATGCAGCGAGATCTTTTTCTACTAAAGATTTCGATATCTTTTCACTCTCTTCTTTTGAAGGGACAGTCACAAGCGTGATCGAAAATGATTTAGTTGACTGCAAGAGGAAATCCTTTTTTTCTCGATGCTTTATAAATCAGGCACGGGAGATAGTTCCTTTTGGGGTTTCTTTATCTCTGTCTGATTTTCATTCGAACTGTTTTTATCTGATTTTTTTATAATATTTAAAAGCAGATCACGGATTGAGGTATCTTTAATATACTTTACATATCGCCTTGCTTCCTTAAAGTTCTTTTCTTTTACTTTTTTCTGCACTATCTCACTTAATTCAAAATCGTCCATCTTTTTGATTTTATTTTCAAAATCTGTTCTTTCCTTTTCTTTATCTTTTCTTTTTAGTTTTTGCCTCTTCTGTTCTTCTGCCTTACGTTTTCTTTCCAGTTCTTGCCTCTTCTGCTCTTCCGCTTTACGTTTTCTTTCCAGTTCTTGCCTCTTCTGTTCTTCTGCTTTACGTTTTCTTTCTAATTGTTCTTTCTTTCTCAATTCTACTAGAAACTTTGTCATAGAAGGATGAGTTCGAATGTTTTTTTGTATGATGACAATTAGGCTATCTAAATCTTTCTTATTGGGTGCCTTTAGAGAATTGTCTAATCTCTTCATAATCGGAATAATTTTCTGGACTGTTTCTACTTCTTCGAGCATATATTTTGAAACATACATTTTCAAAAATTTCCTTAATGCCTTTGCTAAAGTTACTTTTTTTTCCAACAATTTCATTGCTTCCATTTTTCTTTGTTTTATTCTACTGGACTCAAAAGCAGAAAATCCTTTCACTTTGACAAGTAATGTTCTCAAAGAAGTCAATCTCTTTTTCAAACGCAAAACTTGTTTCTTCTTTTGAGATTCTTTTACTTTTCCTATGAGAGTAGCGATTTCAATTAAATAAGGAGTGTCAGAATTCTTTTTAAGGAAAACCTTCAAATCTTCTGACAATATATTTGCCTTAGAAGATAGAAGTGGAAAAATTTTCATTTCTAAGTCTTTTTTACGTTTTGCCAATAATTTCTTTCTTGCTATCTCTTTTTTCCTAGCCAACTCGGCTTTTCTTTTCTTTTTGGCTAGTTCCGCTGCCCGTTTCTTTCTCGCTAGTTCGGCCGCTTTTTTCTTTCTAGCTAGTTCTGCTTCTCTTTTCTTTTTCGCTAGCTCCGCCGCTTTTCTTTTCTTTCTCGCTAACTCCGCCGCTGCTCTCTTCTTTCTCGCTAACTCCGCTTGTTTTCTTTTCTTTGCTTCGAATATTTTATTTTCTGATAAGGCAGCAACAAAAGATTTCAATTTAAGGATTTGAGTATAATTATCTTCATACCCATATCTGGGAGGATCCTTCCATGTTCTAGAAAAAGTAAGAGTGATTCCTGTGGATGCATCTATCAAACGTTTTTCGATAAATTTCGCTCCATCTTCTGCCCAAGAGCTTGAACTATCCGCATTGGTACACTCTCCTTTTGTTGAAACCTCAACCAGTGTCCATACCTTCCCTAGAATAGATACCTTACGTTTAGAAACAATTTTCGAAACAAGAGTCCATTCTGAAGTGTAATTATTATTCCACTCTTCTAGAACTGTGTATTTTACCTGGTGACCAGTAGATTTCGATAAAAAATTCTTTATTTTGGAACGATTATCCTCATCGATAGAATTGGAAAGACGACTGTGTCTCGGATTAAAAGGTCTTCCCCCTGAAGAAGCAATTCCTCCCACAAGTTGGTACTCTTCTCCAAAAGCTTCGATATTTGTCTCATACGTAGTTGTATAACCAGATCTCTTGAGAACTTTAAAGAGTATTTCTTTTCCTGCTTCATTTTGATATTTGAGTACTTTTAAATTTTTAAGTGCACCCGGCGTTATGGAAGCCTGCACTAAAGAAGAAAAAAAGAAGATAAAAGAAAAAAGAACGAAAAGAATTCTTAAAAAACGCATTAGCTTCTCCAGAAAATGATATTTTTACTTATTATAACTTAAATAAAACCACCAGAACAATCCTTTGAAAATCTGATTACGCGTTCATTACATCTGAACTGATGGAATAGGGGTCTTTTTTTCTATCTAGAATTAAATTAATGACATTTTCTTCAAAATGAGTTTCGATATTTCCAAATATTTTTTCAGTAGCAATCTCTTTACATATTTCCAAAAGAATACTTTGAATTTTCTTCTTTTCTTTACTTAATCTAATTTCTAGATTATTTTTCATAAATATTTGATATTTATTAATTTCTTCTATCAATTTTTTTATTCCTACTTCCTTTAATGCTTCTACTTTTAAGATCTGCGGCATCCATACCTTCTCTTTCCCTTGATAATGAAATTCTATCATTTCTTTTAGTTCACTGACTGTCTTTTCTACACCATCCCTATCTGCTTTATTAACCACAAAGATATCCCCAATTTCTAGAATACCTGCCTTTACTGCCTGTATATCGTCTCCTGCTCCTGGCTCCTGTACTAAAATAACAATATCGGCAGTTTTCATAATATCTACTTCACCTTGCCCCACCCCTATCGTCTCTACAAAAATGATATCTAAAGGCATCGCTTCCATTACATACAGAGCGCTTCTAGTTGCGTAAGCCAAACCACCCAGACTATTCCTGGAAGCCATCGATCGGATAAAAACATTTTCGTCTGTAAAATGTGAAGACATTCTTACCCTATCGCCTAAAATAGCTCCTCCAGTAAAAGGACTACTCGGGTCCACCGCTAAAACTCCTATTCTCTGTTTTTTTTCTCTACACAAAGAAACCATGCTATTGACTAAGGTACTCTTCCCTACCCCTGGAGGTCCTGTAATTCCTACCACAGGAATCTTTCCGCCAAACGGAAAAACTGCCTGCACAATTTTTCTTGCAACGGGATCTCTATTTTCAATCATCGTAATTGCCCTTGCAGCAAGACGTATGTTTCCAGACAGTATTCCGTCTACACATTCTTGTACTTTTACGTCCACTTCTTCCTCCTGAAAGTTATTTACCAAGA
>CAYWAX010000166.1:0-4196 GCA_964456425.1 uncultured Nitrospinaceae bacterium
GTTCAGGCAGTAGCCAAAGAATCTAACAATCCTAGATTCGCATATGACAGTTATAGAAGATTTATTCAAATGTTTGGAAACGTAGTTCTAGGAATACAATCTTTTCATTTCGAAAAGAAGCTTGATGAAATGAAAAGAAGCAAAGGTGTTAATGATGACGTTGATCTAAATGAAGATGATCTTTTTGAATTGATTGCGCAGTATAAAAATATCGTTAGTGAAAATTTTGGAGAATCTTTCCCTGACGATCCTGAACAGCAACTTAAACTTGCTATCGAAGCTGTTTTTAAATCTTGGAATAATGAAAGAGCATTTGCTTATAGGCGTATTTATAACATTCCAGATGAATGGGGTACTGCTGTAAACGTCCAATGTATGGTTTTTGGTAATATGGGAGACGATTGTGGTACTGGAGTTGCATTTTCGCGTAATCCCTCTACAGGAGAGAAAAAGTTATACGGAGAGGTTCTTTTTAATGCGCAGGGTGAAGATGTTGTTGCAGGTGTTAGGACCCCTGAAAAGATTACAGCGTTGAATGACAAGATGCCAGATTGTTTCGCAAGCTTTGTAGAAATTTCTGAAAAACTTGAAAGCCATTATCAAGATATGCAAGATATGGAATTTACCATTCAAAATGGATCGCTTTTCATGTTGCAAACTAGAAATGCTAAAAGGACAGGTGTTTCTGCAATCAGGGTAGCAGTAGAAATGGTCAAAGAAGGTCTTATAGATAAAGAAAGTGCATTATTGAAAGTTGATGCTGATTTACTTGATCAACTACTTTTTCCTATGATTGATCCAGATCAAGAATTAGAAATAATTGCGGAGGGTCTTGCAGCTTCACCAGGCGGTGCAGTTGGTAAAATAGTTTTTACTGCAGCTGCTGCCGAAGCCCAAGCAGCGTTAGGAGAGAAAGTCATCCTCGTCAGACAAGAGACAAGCCCTGAAGATATTGGAGGGATGAAAGTTTCGGAAGGGATCCTGACAGCAAGAGGTGGTCTAACATCACATGCAGCTGTTGTTGCAAGACAAATGGGGAAATGTTGTGTGGCAGGTTGTTCTTCTGTGGATGTAAGAGAAGAAGAACAAGTAATAGAAATTGACGGAAATATTCTTGCTGCAGGTCAATGGATATCTCTTGATGGTAATAATGGCCTTGTGATCTCTGGTGAGAAAAAATTAAAGATGCCTGATTTGGAAAATAATAAGGACTACGTCCAATTCATGCATTGGGCTGATGAAGTCAGGACTCTAGGTGTAAGAGCTAACGCAGATACTAAAGAAGATAGTGAGGCTGCTTTGAAATATGGTTGTGAAGGTATTGGTTTATGTAGGACAGAGCACATGTTTTTTGAAGGCGACCGTATTAATTATATAAGAGCTATGATTCTTGCAAATGGACCTGAAGAGAGGAAAAAAGCACTAGATTATCTACTTCCGATTCAAAGAAGTGATTTTATAGAAATATTTGAAATTATGAAGGATAGACCTGTTACAATAAGATTACTTGATCCGCCACTTCACGAATTTCTTCCGAAAACTGAAAAAGATATAGCCGAGACTGCTCAAGTTTTGGTTAAAGATGTCTCCATGGTTGCAAAATCTACAGAAGATCACAAAGAACAGAATCCTATGTTGGGCCATAGAGGATGTAGATTGGCGATAACATATCCAGAAATTTCGAAAATGCAGGTTAGAGCTATTATTGAGGCGGCATGTCACATGAAGAAACAGGGAGTAGATGTATTGCCTGAAATAATGATTCCTTTAACTTCAGGTGTAAAAGAATGGGAATTTAATAATCAAATTGCTCATGAAATAGCGAAAGAAGTTATGGAAGAGTTGAAAATTCAGGTTCATTATCTTGTAGGCACCATGGTAGAAATACCACGCACATGTTTGCTGGCAGAAGAAATATCAAAGGAAGCGCAATTTTTTAGTTTTGGCACTAATGATTTAACTCAGTTGACTTATGGCTTAAGTAGAGATGATGCAGGAAAATTTTTGCCTGAGTATTTAGAGAAAGGCCTTATAGCACATGATCCATTTGTGGCCATAGACAGGGATGGTGTTGGTGAGATGGTGAAGATTGGGGTCGAACGAGGTAGAAAAACTAGAAAAAATCTAGAAGTTGGTATTTGTGGAGAACATGGCGGAGAACCCACGTCTGTTGAATTCTGTCATACTATAAAGATGGATTACGTCTCTTGTGCTCCCTATAGAGCTCCAATTGCTAGATTAGCCGCAGCACAGGCAACATTAATACATGGCGCATATGAAAAACTCGGAGATCACCATATAGTTGGCAAACAAACTAATTTAACTCTCTAATTTTTTCTGGAAAACTTGTCTAAAAATAAAGAAAAAAAATTTATATTGATGTCAGAAGTGTTGCTATTAGCTGCAAGGGGCTTAGGTACGACTAGTCCGAATCCGCTGGTAGGAGCAATTGTTACTGATAGTGATGGAGTAATTGTCGGAAGAGGGTGGCACGATAAATTTGGTGGCCCACACGCTGAAGTAGTAGCACTTGAAGAGGCAGGTCCGAAGGCCGTGAATGGTACTCTTTATATCAATTTAGAGCCTTGCTCTCATCATGGAAAGACACCTCCCTGCGCTCCTTTTATTGTTGAGGCGGGTATTAAAAATGTCGTGGTTTCTATTAAAGATCCTAACCCGCAGGTAAATGGAAAAGGTATAGAGATCTTAGAGAGGAATGGAATTTCGGTTGAAACTGGATTGATGGAAAAGGAAGCTTCACTCCTGAATGAGCCTTTTTTTACTCATACACTAAAGAAAAGACCCCTGGTGACCATAAAAGTTGCCTCTAGTCTTGATGGTATAATATCAAGAAAAAAGGGTGGGGAGCGTTGGATAAGTGGAGAAAAATCTAGGGAATTGTCGCATCAATTTAGAAATACCGTAGATGCAATATTAGTGGGTGTTCAAACCATTTTACATGACAATCCACTTTTAACGGCTAGGCCAAAAGGAGAAGTTAGGAATTCTTTGAAAAGGATAGTTTTGGACACAAATCTAAGAACTCCCTTAGATTCAAAAATTTTAGAGCCTGATTGCGATAATTCAACTATTATTATGACTGGAGAAGATGTTCCGGTTGAACGTGTTAGGAAATTTAAAGATTTAGATGTAAAAATTGTCAGTATTCCAACAAATGAACTTGGTATGTTGAAAATTGATAAAGTCCTTGATTGTCTTGCGAAATTAGATGTTATGCATTTACTTGTAGAGGGTGGTGGTCTTGTCCATGGTTCCTTTGTTAGTGAGGGTCTTGCTGATCATTTGATGTGTTTTATTTCTCCTTTAATTATAGGTGAAGAAAATAGTGTTTCATCATTTAGAGGAATGAACTTTGGAGGGTTGACAGAATCCACCGAATTGTTTGATCTTAAACATGAATTTGTTGGAAAAGATATTTTGTATAGAGGTAGGTTTAATAAACCTTTTTGGGAGTAGTAAAGGGTATGTTCTCAGGAATAATAGAAAAGACAGGAAAGATATCTAGAATTGAAAAAAATTCTGATGGTGCAAGACTAGTCGTTTCAGTGGATTCATTTATGGATGGTGTTAAATTAGGAGATTCTATAGCCCTGAATGGAACATGCATAACTGTTGTTTCATTCGATTCATCAAGTTTTGAATCAGATTTGTCGAATGAAACTTTAAAAAAGACCACTTTGGCAAATTTAGAAGTTGGAGATGATTGCAACTTAGAAAAAGCTATGCTGCTAAATGAAAGAATAGGAGGACATCTTGTAAGTGGTCATATTGATGGCCTGGGGAAAGTAGAGTCAATTGAAAAAGACGGAGAATCTTTTTGGTTCAAAATAAAAGCAGATAAACAAATTATGAAATATGTTGTATATAAAGGTTCAATTGCGGTTGATGGAATAAGTCTTACTGTCGCAGAATGTGACAATTCTTCTTTTTCTGTTGCTATTATTCCACATACATTAGAATGTACAACTTTGAATAATAAGAAGGTGGATTCAAAAGTTAATCTTGAAGTAGATATGATCGGAAAGTATGTAGAAAAATTAGTTTCTCCCTATATAGACTTAAAGGAATAAGTTGTGTCAGAAAATCAAAACAATTCAGGTGAACGAATAAATAATTCTCATTCTCCTTTCTCATCAATTGAAAAAGCAATTTCTGAGATCAGAAATGGCAAAATG
>CAYWAX010000167.1:0-4157 GCA_964456425.1 uncultured Nitrospinaceae bacterium
ATTGTTGAAACAGAAAAAGAATATAGTGAGAAAAAATAAAATCCTAGAAAGTATGAATGTCATATTCACCCCGTAATTTTTGAAAAAACGGTGCCTTCCCGTTGCAATGATATTGAAATCAAAAAATTATATCTATATCTCCCAATATACCACATCTTTTATTCATAAAAAGTTCATAATCTTTTTGTAATATTGTCTCCTAACTCTTATAGGAGATACTGATTATGAAAAAAATTGTCACTTTCTGTTTTGCTGTTCTAGTTCTCACTTCCTCTGCATTTGCGTTCAATCAATCTCATTTAGATAAAGTCAAAAACTATGAAGATTGTGAGAAATGCGATCTGACTGGTGCCAATCTACATTTTGTGAAAATGAATCATTTAGATTTGCGAGGCACGAACTTTTCTGGTGCAAGTTTTTTATATACTGAAATGAGAGGTGCAAATCTGGAGGGGGCAAACTTTTCTCATGGTCAGGTCAATACTGTTCGGTTTCATAAAGCAAATCTAAAAAATGCAGTTTTCACTGGTTCCATGATTTTTCGTTCGCAGTTTTATAAAGCAGATATTACAGGTGCAGATTTTAGTGAAACAAATCTTGCAGAATCAGAGTTTGAATACGCAACAACAAAAAATGTGAAGTGGAAAGATGCAAAATTCTGCAAGACAAGATTTACGAATGATTTGAAAAACGAAGGCTGCACTGGAAGATACAGAATCGATCCAAGTGTATATCCAAAAGAAAAAACAGAAATGGATGGTCTGATAGACAAATGGGAAAAACTATATGCAACTTGCAGAGGGGAATATGGAAAGGTGAGAGAGGTTGCGTGTAATAAACTCTGGAATGTGCAAGATAAACTGAGGGGAATGAATCTTTGCAAAGGTCGATATAGTTTATATAATGTCCCTAATGCTTTTATGATGTTGCGTAGAACTTGGTTGCCTTGCAGATACAAACGACTGATAGATGGATAAAGGAGAAATTTCGATGAAAAAAAATTGGGAACTTACTCTTAGCGAAGGTATAAAAAAAATATCCGACAAATCAATGACGGCAACGGATTGGATTAATTCTATTTTTGAAAGAATTGATTTCTGCGAAGATAAAATTCATGCCTGGGCCTTTCTTGACAAAGAAGTTGCTATTCAAAAAGCTAAGGAGATAGACGATGGCTCTTTTATTTCTGGACCGCTCCTAGGTGCTCCTATTGGAGTCAAGGATATTATTGATGTAAAACAAATGCCCTGTGAGGGTAATTCCCCAATCTTGAAAGGAAACATCCCTAAAGAAGACGCTTACTGCATATCAAAACTCAGGCAGTCAGGGGCAATAATTGCAGGGAAAACAGTAACTACTCAATTCGCTACAGGTGACCCTTCTGAAACTCTCAATCCCTGGAATACCTTACATAGCCCTGGAGGTTCAAGTAGTGGATCGGCTGCATCTGTCGCTTCAGGTATGATACCCGCCGCTCTGGGATCTCAGACAGGAGGTTCTGTACTTAGACCATCTGCTTATTGCGGAATTATTGGATTCAAACCCAGTTACGGTCTAATATCTCGATCTGGCGTTATAGAAGTATCATGGACTTTTGACCATATTGGAATTCTGTCACGCTCAGTAGAAGATGCAGCATTGCTACTTAAATATTTGTCAGGACCAGACGATTTAGACGAAACTACCCAAGGATTCGAACCTCTGATTTATGGAGACTTTATACCGAAAAAGCCAACACTTGTATGTTATCCAAAAAAAGATATTGCAAAATATGCTGACCCAGAAGTAACGCGTTGGGTAGATGAAGGAGTAGAAAAACTGAAAGAAAAAGACATCCAAGTAGATGAAATTGATTTCCCAATAGATTTACAAAGATTACATGATACACATCGAATGATAATGGGTGTTGATGCTGCTTCCTACCATAAAGATTCTTTTTCAAAAAATGCAGATAAATATCGACCTGTTATAAGAGCACTAATCGAATCAGGATTAAGTACCAGTTCCATAAATTACGCCAGAGGTCTTAGACAAAGAAATCGTCTCATACGGGACATGGAAAAAATATTAAATCATTATGAATTTATCATTCTCCCATCCTTCCAAGACCCTCCTGCTCTTGTAGAAGAGTCTACCGGAAGTGCATTCTTCAATGAACCTGCAACGCAACCAGGATTACCCGCAATTACACTTCCATTAGGACGCGGAGACAAAAATCTTCCATTTGCTATCCAATTTATTGGGAAAAGATTTTTTGACTATCCACTATTAGAAAATGCTGCCTGGTGTGAAAAAGAATTAGATTGGACAAGTCAGATTGTTGATTTCTAGAAAATTTTATTTTCATACAAGTTTTTTTCAATTTAGTCCGGGATCTCTTCTTATAAAATAAAAGTTCATATAGATGATTCAATCATTAATTATGATAAAGTGATTGAAATTCACATTAAGGACTTTCTTCATGAAATCATCTTCCGTACTTTTACTACTCACTATCGGGCATCTTTTTGAACATTGGTTTCATGGAGTCATAGGACCTGTCCTTCCATTCCTAGCGAAAGACATTGGAATTAATCACACTCAAGTCGGAATAATTTTCATAGGGGTTTCAATTGCAAGCGCATTTTCAAGCGCAGGTTTTGCAGTAATGAATGACTTGCTAGGAGGTCGTAAAGCTATGCTCGTAGTTTGCATGGCATCCATTGGTATTTTTCATACAGCTATCAGTTTGTCTTCATCTTTTTGGATGATTGCTTTTCTTTTCTGGCTTACAGGTGTAGCGACTCATATCTGGCATCCTCCAGCTATGGGAATTTTAAACGAGAAATTTATGGACAGAAAAGGATTTGCCTTAGGAATCCACGGAACAGGCTCTAATATTGGAATGACCATCGCACCTATTATTGCAGGCTGGATGCTACTTTTTTTAGACTGGCGGCAAATCCTACAGATTAATTCTATTCCACTCATCCTTACTGCTGTACTCTTTATTTTTTGCTTACCATCTTTCCCTACCAGCAAAAAAACTAGCAAAGGAGAAAAAATGACCCTGAAGCATATAGTGGAAGCTATTCTTCACAATCCTTCTCTCCTTGGAGTATCTCTTTTATCTGGCATACGAAATTTAACACAAAGGGGCATAACACTTTTTCTTCCATTTTACTTAATAGAAACATACAAAACAGATCCTGCAACAATAGGAATTGGCCTTGGCATCTATGCTGCATCATCAATTCTTCCTGAAACCTTAATTGGATATTTATCTGACCGGATTTCAAGAAAAATTATAATCATTATAGCTCTCCTGGTTGGAGGTGTTGGACTTATATATATACCCTATGCAGGAGATGGAACGGCACTTTTCATAACATTGGCTATAGTAGGTTCCACTTTATCAATCAGATCAGTACTTTTTGCCTATGCTTTTGAAACCACAGACCCAGAATATTCAGGAAGTGTTGTTGGTCTGATGTTTACCAACAATCAAATTATCTCTGGTATTGGAGTACTGTCTATAGGAATTATTTCAGATTTATGGGGAACAGATAAAACTTTCTGGTTTATTGCATTTGCTTGTTTTGCTTTTACTCCTTTATTCTTATTACTATCTAGATCAAGTTTTTCAAAAAAAAGAATACTACAAGAAACAATTTGATCTTAACTTCACTTTAAGAGGAAAAAATTGAATTCTATACAATGGAAGAATGGAGCAAGATGTGCAGTATGTCTAACATTTGATGTCGACGGAGAATCTCTTTGGCACTCAAGAGACCCTGAACTTGGGAATAGACCAATTCATAATTCAATGGGGGCGTATGGACCTAAAATAGGTGTCCCAAGAATACTAAGATTACTTGACAAATATAATTTACCCGGATGTTTTTTTAT
This sequence comes from uncultured Nitrospinaceae bacterium, assembly GCA_964456425.1. GTDB lineage: Bacteria > UBA8248 > UBA8248 > UBA8248 > UBA8248 > UBA3496. The sequence goes on from CAYWAX010000167.1 coordinate 3,889, forward strand.
CGTAGCAACAACTGCAAAAAAGTGGCACGAAATGACACAATCTGTTATTCATGCAGGGCATGAAATTGGATACCATGGACTCGACCACGAAAAACCTTACTTAATTAACAACAAAAGAAAAGAAGAAAATTGTTTAATAAAGGCATTAGATATTTTCAAAAACGAATTTGGCATTATTCCAATTGGAGCTAGAACACCTTCTTGCGATCCTAGCAAACATACAATGTCACTCTTAGAAAAACATGGATTCCTATACCACTCAAATTTAA
>CAYWAX010000168.1:0-3430 GCA_964456425.1 uncultured Nitrospinaceae bacterium
GCATATTTTCTCTTAATGCCAATCTATAAGACCTTCTGGAAGAGGCTTTTCTATTATAGAAATAAGTTTCGATTCCATTAAGAGTTCTTCTTCTTGAACTATTGGAATGTATAGAAATAAATACATCGGCATTTTTTATATTTGAAAACCTTCTTCTAAGGTTTAATGAAACATATCGGTCGTTTTGTCTAGTCATAAATATTTTATTATTCTTGATATACTTATATTTTAAAATTTTAAACAATCTTTTAGAAACATCTAAATTTACAAATTTTTCATTATTCCTATATACACCAACTGCTCCAGGATCTCTTCCTCCATGACCGGGGTCTAAGACTATAACTCCCTTTCGGTTTAAAAATTTCAAACGAAGATTATTTTGAATTGATGAATCTATTTTAACATTACTTTTATTATAACTTTTCGAACGTTTAATTTTTGTCTTTTTTCTTATTGAAATAACTATTCTGCTTGGATTTTTTAATGGATAAACGATTGCTTGGTAACCTTTGCCAGGCAGATTTATTCTAAGCTTGAGATTTTTATTTAATGTTTTAAAACTTGAAATCGACTTAACATACTTAAAAGAAGTTGGGACTTTAATTATATTTTTTTTTAATTTACTTCTCTTAAGATTCAAGACAAAACTTTTTTTCGATTTCCCAAGGTAATATCTAAACTTTGGCAATTTATTGTTTAGAAGAAAAGTTATTTTTTCTGATTTTCCAAATTTATAAAATTTCACACTTTTTACTACGTTCAAAGGAGCTGAAAATAATATCTGTGTAAAAAATAAAGATAGAATTATTGCAATGATTGATAAAGAGAAATATTTTTTCTTCATAATCTAGAAAGCAAAGAGAAATTTCCTTAAGTACCTTCATTCCAACTATTTAGATAAGTTTCCTGTTCTTTAGTCAGTGTATCAATTTCTACATTCATGCTTTTGAGCTTAAGTCTTGCTATTTGATCATCTATTTCCTTAGGCATGGAATATACTTCCTTAGATAGATTCTCTCCATTCTTAACTAAATATTCTACAGCGAGTGCCTGATTAGCAAAGCTCATATCCATAACACTACTAGGATGTCCTTCGGCAGTAGCAAGGTTAACCAATCTGCCACCACCAATTACCACTATTTTCTTGCCGCTCTCTAAAGTATATTCTTCTACTAATTCTCTAATTTCTCTTTTGCCGGTAGCAGATTTCTCAAGGGAAGCCATATCTATTTCAACATCAAAATGTCCTGAATTCGCAATAATTGCGCCATCTTTCATTGCTTCGATATGCTCCATCGTTATAACACTTTTGTCACCAGTTACTGTACAGAAAAAATCTCCTACTTTTGCAGCTTCTGACATCTTCATTACTCGAAAACCATCCATTAAAGCTTCTAACGCGTTAAGAGGTTCTACTTCTGTAACAATTACGTTAGCACCCATTCCTCTTGCCCTACTAGCTAAACCTTTTCCACACCAACCATATCCAGAAACAACAAAAACAGAACCTGCTAACAGCCTATTAGTAGCTCTTATTATCCCATCTATTGTGCTTTGACCAGTACCGTATCGATTATCAAAATAATGTTTTGTATTCGCATCATTAACTGCAATAACAGGAAATTTCAAAATGTTTTCCTGCGACATTGCACGAAGTCTTATTACTCCGGTGGTTGTTTCTTCAGTGCTACCTATAATATTAGGAATTAAATCATTTCTCTTTGTCAGGACCTCTGTTACCAAATCTGCACCATCATCCATTGTAATTTGAGGTTCAGAGTCTAAAACAGAACGCATATGATCATAGTAAGTATCTCTGTCTTCCCCTTTAATAGCGAAAACGGGTATTTCTTCATTTGAAACTAATGCAGCAGCTAAATCATCTTGAGTAGATAAGGGGTTAGAGGCACACAAAAAAACTTCTGCTCCACCAGCAGATAAAGTTTTCAGAAGAAATCCAGTTTCTGTTGTTACATGTAAACAAGCACCAATTCGAACACCCTTCAGAGGTTTTTCATTAGAAAACCTATCTAATATTTGCTTTAAAACTGGCATGCTTTCCGCAGCCCATTCCATTCTTAAGGAACCTTTATTAGCTAATTCTAAGTCTTTAACATCATATTTCATTTTTACTCGCTTTCTGTAGTTATTAATGTTTTATATTTTCAATGCAGTTTTTAAATCTTGCGCTTTATCTGTTTTTTCCCAGGTAAACTCATCTTCCGTTCTTCCAAAATGGCCATATGCTGCTGTATTCTTATATATTGGACGTCTTAAATCTAAGGTATCTATTATTTCTTTGGGTTTTAAACTAAAAACCTCTTTTACGGCATTTGTTATTATTTGCTCTTCAATTTCACTTGTACCAAAAACATCTACTAAAACTGACACAGGTTCAGCAACTCCAATAGCATATGCAATTTGCACCTCTGCTTTTGAAGCAATATCTGCCGCGACAATATTTTTTGCTATATATCTAGCCATATAAGCAGCCGATCGATCTACTTTGGATGGGTCTTTGCCGGAAAAAGCACCTCCTCCATGCCTACTATAACCACCATAGGTATCAACAATAATTTTTCTTCCCGTTAATCCAGTATCACCCATAGGGCCTCCAATAATAAAAGTCCCGGTCGGATTCACTAGAAACTCAGTAGAATCTTTTACCATCTCTTCTGGCAAAATAGGATTTATAATTTTTGAAATTACATCTTCTCTAATTTGTTCATGTGAAACATCTTCAGAATGTTGAGCAGAAATTACTACGTTTTGAATTTTTGATGGTTTTCCGTCAACGTATTCGATAGATACTTGACTCTTACTATCGGGTCGTAGATAAGGCAATGTTCCATCTTTCCTCTTTATAGAAGTCTCGCGTACTAATTTATGTGCCAAAATAATAGGAAGAGGCATTAATTCTGGAGATTCTTTGCATGCGAATCCAAACATCATTCCTTGATCTCCTGCACCTTGCTCTTTATGAAGCCCTTGTCCTTCAGATACTCCTTGTGAAATATTGGGAGATTGATTATCAATAGCAGTTAATATCGCGCATGTATCACAATCAAACCCATAATCAGCGTTATCGTAACCAATTTCCCTGATTGTCTCTCTAGCAATGCTTTTCGGATCATATTGAGCAGTAGTAGAAATTTCTCCTGCTACAATTACTAATCCAGTAGTTAACATTGTTTCGCATGCTACCCTCCCATTAGGGTCGCTTTCGTAGATACCATCAAGTATAGAATCGCTAATTTGATCTGCAATTTTATCAGGATGTCCTTCTGAGACAGACTCGGAAGTAAAAATGAAATTTTCTTTATTTGACGACAAATCAATCTCCTTATTCAACATTTTAACTATCTAAACTTTTAAACTTTATTCTATTTGAATAAATACGAACGAATGCTCGGGCCGAAACCATCCCAAT
>CAYWAX010000168.1:3440-4148 GCA_964456425.1 uncultured Nitrospinaceae bacterium
TTGAATAAATAAATTTTTAAAAAGGATTTTTAATAAAATAATTTAAATTATAACTTGAAATTATCACCCAAGTAAGCTGTTCTTGCTTTTTTGCTATCAATTAATTTGTTTGGATTTCCCGACTCTATAATTTGTCCTTCGTGAAGAATATATGCTCTATCTGCAATACTTAATGCCTCTCTAACATTATGATCTGTTATTAACACACCAATACCAAATCGAGTTAAACCCCGAACCATAGACTGAATTTCCGATACGATTATTGGATCAATTCCTGAAAAAGGTTCATCCATCAAAAGAAAGGATGGTGACATTGCAAGAGATCTTGCTATTTCAACTCTCCTTCTTTCTCCTCCAGAAAGTGAAAATCCCTTAGAATCACTAATTGCAGTGATTTTAAGTTCGTTTAATAAACTTTTTAAATATTTTTTACGTTCTTCTTTAGAATATGGCATAAGTTCAAGTACAGACATAACATTTTGAGAAACTGTCATTCTTCGAAAAATCGATGACTCTTGAGGTAAATATCCCAAACCGAAACGGGCTCTTTCGTAAATAGGCATATCAGTTATTGTCTTGCCGTTAAGTAAGATATCACCTGAATCTGGCTGTACTAATCCTGAAATCATTGAAAATACTGTAGTTTTCCCAGCGCCATTAGGGCCCAAAAGACCAACTATTTCTCCTGACTTAATTTCGATTGAAACA
>CAYWAX010000169.1:0-4139 GCA_964456425.1 uncultured Nitrospinaceae bacterium
GGGAGTATTACTGGCCATTGGTCTGATGGCAGTTGTAGAACCCGGTGGCTTTAATATAATAATTGCTCTTTCTGCATTTGGATGGGTTGGATATGCTCGTCTAGTTCGATCTCAAATTTTAAGTCTTAAAGAAAGAGATTTTGTGGTCGCTGCTGTAGCACAAGGAGCAACACACAAAAGAATCTTCAAAAATCATCTACTTACAAATATAGTATCCTCTCTAATAATTGAAGCAAGCTTTGGAGTAGCAGGAAATATCTTGGCTGAAGCGGGACTTTCTTTCTTAGGTCTTGGTATTCAAGCACCTTATGCTAGCTGGGGATCAATGATAGCGGAAGGCAGAAATTTTTTACTTGTTGCTCCTCATCTCACACTTTACCCTGGTCTTTTAATAGCATTTACAGTAATGGGATTAAATCTAATGGGAGATGGAATTAGAGATTTTTTAGATCCTAATCAATAGAGATAGAAAAAATACCAAGACCTTTCTTTTTTTTGCTTCTTTACTTCCTTTGCCTCAATCTTTTTTGGGGGTTTGATTTTCTCTCTAAATTCTTTTTCTGAAGGAACAACGCTCAAAATTCTCCCATGAGAAATATTAGTAGAACGTTTTTCCATAGAGAAGATATTTTCTAGTTCTAAATCATGACACTGAAGACATCTAGTACTCTTACCTATAACAAGGGAAGCTTTATATTTTTTCTGCATCTTTATCATATGTAATTCTGGAACAAAATCTGCATGCAAATGACAACTTTGACAATGATTAGAAACAGCAATATTTTCATTAATAGGCTTCAATTTACCTTTCAAAGCTTTCTCAATAGGACTCCTTGAACAAGAAAGAAACAACGGGACACATAAAATGAAAACTATTAATATAAATAATTTTTTTTTCACTATTAAACCCTTTAAGTTGAAACTAAAAACTTTTATCAGACACTTCTGATCTCAAATATGTTTCTATATCTTCAAGTTTAGCCCCCGGAGTAAAAATTTTACCTATACCTTTTTTTTCTAAAATATCGATATCTTCCTTCGGAATTGTTCCACCACCAAATAGTAAAATATCACTCATTCCATTTTCATTGAGTAGTTCTTTTATAATCGAGAAAAGATGATTGTGAGCTCCAGAAAGAATAGATAAACCTACAGCAGAGACATCTTCCTGAATTGCGGATGCAACTATTTGTTCAGGAGTCTGTCTTAGACCAGTATAAATCACCTCCATTCCAACATCTCTAAGATGTCTTGCAATAATTTTTGCTCCCCTATCATGCCCATCCAAACCAGGTTTTGCTATCAATACTCTAATAACTCGTTCTCTCATAAAATCGTCCAAGGAAATTTAAAATCCGAAAAATATATCCTTAAATTTACCATTTTTACTAATGATGAGAAATAAAAATAAAAAAAGAAAGGCTTTTTAAAAAACTCCAAAAAAAAACACTCGCAATATAATAATTGAAAGATGATATTTATTAGGATATCTTAATACTATTAATCGATTGTAATGAATGTAAAATTAAAAGTCGCTTTTCATAAAACTGGAAATTAAAGAATGGAATTTACCAGAGAGATTTATTGGAATGTGTATTTTGGGAAAATCGTTTACCTCTTAGCTCTTTTAGCACTTTGTTTTATGTTTTGGGGTATTTGGAAAAGAGTCAGATTATGGCGCTTAGGTACCCGCGAAATTAGAACTGATCAAATGCCAAAAAGAATATACGGTCTTTTCAATGAAGTATTCACGCACAAAAAACAATTAAGAGACACTTATCCTGGATTAATGCATTTATTTATTTTTTACGGATTCTTTGTTTCACTTCTTGCTACTACTTTGATCGCAATTCAAGAATGGACTGGCATACATTTTCTTAAAGGTAATTTCTACCTTTGGTATTCTTTAATTAGTGACAGTTTTGGAATCTTAGGAATTATAGGTCTTTGTATGGCCTTATGGAGAAGGTTGGTTATTAGACCTGAAAGAATGAATTCCGTTGCTGATGACTACATAGCACTGGGTCTTCTTCTCCTCATTTTTGTTCAGGGATTTATAGTAGAAGGATTAAGAATCGCTCTTACAGAGTTAAATCAAAAACCAGAACTAGCCATATGGTCTCCAGGTGGCTATGTACTAGCCTTGGCTTTTCAGCATATCGATACTCAAAGTTTATTATTTTTACATCGATTTAATTGGTGGTTTCATGCAATTACTGCATTTGTTTTTATTGGCTATATGGGTTTTGGTAAGTTTAATCATATCTGGTATGGAATTATGAATATAACTTTCAGAAACCTAAATCCAAGCGGAAAACTTGAATTTGTGGATATTGAAGCAGCAATGGAAAAAAATCCAGAAGATATTGAAAACTTGGGAGTTGAAAAAATAGATCAATACTCATGGAAGGGACTATTAGATTTAGATGCATGTACAAATTGTGGTCGTTGCCAAGATGTTTGTCCTGCATTTGGAAGTGGTGTTCCACTAAGTCCAAAAAAATTAATTCAAGACATGAAAACACACCTATCTAAAACTGGGCAGTCTAAATTTTCAAAAGAAGAAGAAAATGAAGGCAGCTTATTTGGCGAAGCAGATAGTGCAGCTGTTCTGGAAGAAGAATTATGGGGTTGTAGAACATGTGGTGCATGTCAAGAAGAGTGTCCTGTTTTTATAGAACACATTCCAAAGATGGTTGATATGCGACGTCACTTGGTAATGATGGAATCTAAAACTCCTGAAAACACAAGGCAATTTTTAAAATCAATAGAAGAAAGAATGCATCCTTGGGTTGGAGCTCAACATAATCGAGAAGAGTGGTATGAAGGCATGGATGTTAAGATCCTATCAAAAGAAGTAAACGCCGAATATCTTTACTGGGTAGGATGCACTGGATCAATGATAGATAGAAATATTCTTGTCACCAAAGCTATGGTGAAAATTTTAAATGCCGCGGGTGTTGATTTTGGAATATTAGGTGCTGAAGAAGTATGTACAGGAGACCCAGCCCGAAGAGCAGGAGGCGAATTTACTTTTCAAATGTGTGCGAAGAAGAATATTGAAACTCTGAATGAATTTGGGGTAAAAAAAATCATTACCACGTGCCCTCATTGTTTCAATACCTATAAAAATGAATATCCAGATTTCAATGGAAATTATGAGGTTATACATCATACAGAGTTAATTAATGAACTTATTAATGACGGCAAACTAAATTTGAAGAAATCTTTATCTGATGTTACCTACCATGACCCATGTTATCTAGGAAGACATAATAAAATTTATTCTCAACCCCGTGATGTCCTTAAAACTATTACTTCACAAGAAGGTTTTATAGAACTTGAACAGTCTAAATCTAGATCTTTATGTTGTGGAGCAGGTGGAGGTTACGCTTGGATGGATGATGAGCCAGAAAAAAGAATTAATCATACCCGGTTAGAACAAGTAAAAGAATGTGGAGCAAAGACAGCTGCTGTTTCCTGTCCTTTTTGCATGCAAATGTTTGACGATGCTCTAAAAACCGTAGACCCTGAAAAAAATATCAGGGCAGTAGACATCGCAGAACTTGTTGCAGAGTCACTAGAAAAATAAAAAACTGATTTTTCTCAAACTTCTAATTTTTCAAAAAAATAAAAAGGAATTTTTTTAATGAGTGAATTAACAAAAGTACTTTCAGAATCTGAATTAATAAAAAATTTACATAAACTTCGGGAAAGAAAAAAAACCGGATACTCTGCATTTTATTCTAGCCAACTCGGCGGGGTAATAACACAAGATTCCTTAATGATTATTCCATTTGACGACCATATGGTTCATAGAGGACATGGAATATTTGATACTGCTGCGATTTCAAACGGAAAGGTATATGACCTTGACGCCCATTTAGATCGTTTTATAATTTCTGCAAAGAACTCGAAACTTGTTTTACCATTTCCAAAAGAAAAAATGAAAAAAATTATTTTAGATACAACAGCTATTTCAAATAGAAGAGATGGTTCAATTAGGTATTGGATTTCATCCGGAACTGGTAACTTAGGGCTAATTCCACCAGAAGATGCTGAACCCGCATTTTTTGTAATGATTTTTGGCGGACTAGATTACCCCAACCGATACTATGACGAAGGAATGAAAGTTATTA
>CAYWAX010000170.1:0-4136 GCA_964456425.1 uncultured Nitrospinaceae bacterium
CAAAAAATCTTACTAAAGGTATAATAAAGATAGACGTAGAGGGATTAGAGACACCGATAATTAGAGCGATAGCAAAAATTATACCTGATAGCTTTGAATTAATTATCATTTTTGAAACATGGGACAAAAAGATAGATATAGATTCGTTAATTTTAGATTTCAAAGGTAGAGCTAAAGCATTCAAGTTCTCACAAACAACATTATGGAAAAAAGATGCAAGGAAAATTTCTAAATTATTTTCTCTTCTAGGTTTTTTCTTAGGGAAACCTGCGATTACTCATAAAATTGAAGAAATAAGCAAAGGTGAACAAGAATTAGATTATATAATTAGAGTAAGTAAAAAATAAAACAGGAGAAAAAAATGGAATATGTGCATCAACTTAACCCAGATGATGGAGCAACTCTCGCTCCCGGTGTTTCTACATCTTTTGGTATTGCAGTAGCGGGTGAACGCATCCATGTCGGCATGGTAAATAAAGCTCGTGGTACTGGCTCAAAACTTCATCAACATCCTAATGAACAATTCAACTTAGTTATGCGCGGTACTTTAATGGGTGAAATAAATGGAGTCGAGTTTAAAGCTCCTACTGGAACTGTAATTCATATTCCAGCAAATACTCCGCATTCAATAATCGCTGATCCTGAAGATGAAGACGTTATTTTCTACGTTTCAAAAGATACCTCTGCAGAGATAACTCATGCTGACCCTATTGATGGAAAAGCAGATGGGGCAAGATTTGAATCTGGCTTTGAAGAAAGTTAGAAACTCTACTTCTTTACCCTAAATAAAAAATAAAAAGCCTCCCTTTACAAGGGAGGCTTTTTATAAAAAACTAAATTTTCGACTAAGGTTTTACACCATTTTCTTTCCAATAACGCATTGCACCAGGATGAACTTTAACTTTTGCTAATCCTCTCATCCCCGTTGATTTCTTTACATGTTTTCCTACTGGATGATATTTGCTAATCTTAGAAGCATTATCATAAAGAGATTTAACAAATGTGTATGCAGTATCATTGCTCATTTTGCTACTAGCCATTAAAGCCCACATCTGACCCCAACTTACGATATCCTTGTTGTAGCCTGTAATAGAGCCTGCTGCAACGACATCACGAACAAGACCAGCTTCATTTTTTGCTAAAGTTGCAATAGTTTTTTCATCAGGTCCAAAAAAGTGAAGCTTTCCAGAAAGTACTCGGGAAAGATCCATGTATGCAGGAGCTGGAATTCCACCATTTAGGAAGAAGAAACCTGCATCTACACGTTGATCCTTGATAGCAGCTGAATTCTGATTATTATTAAAAAATTCACGTTTCGCTTTCACTCCACTAATACCTAGAGCAAGTTGAGTTACTATGTAAATAGAACCACCACGTCCACCAACAACAAATTTTCTTCCTGCTAGGTCAGACCATTTTTTAATACCAGAAGTCTTATGAGTAGCGTAAACAACTGTCAAAGGATAAAGTGCACCCAGAGCAAGAACATCCATAGGTTTTTTGAAAGGTTTTCTTCCAGTTTGTCCCCAAGAAACTGCAGGAGCAGTTCCCATACCTACACGGAATGGCTGCATTTTATTTTTTTTCTGCAAAGTACGTACGTTACCTGTAGAACCACCAGTAACAGCAGCTTCTACATTTAATTTTCCACCAGAACCATCATTGATAACCTTTGACATAGCTACTCCGACTTCAAAGGTTGCACCACCTGGTTGTGATGTTCCTAATAAAATTTTCTGACCTGCACTAGCAATAGGTGCTGTACCTATTAAAAGAGCAAAGACAGCGATAGTCGAAACTACATACTGCATTAATTTCTTCATCAAATTCTCCTTCTAATTACCAAATAAGGGATGAGCTAAAATGAGCCCATATAAAATCGCTTTCCAAGGAAAGCTAAAAAACAACTAATGTATTTAAAAAAAATTAAAATTTGTAGTATAGTTATTTCTAATTAAATCTAAACTACGCCTAGTCGTCAAGTACTATATATATGACTTTTGCACTCTCAACGGAAGGAATTTTATGACCAGTGAGTCTCAATCTGCTAATACATCAACCCCTCTAGTCCGTGGACTTATTTTTGTATCTGCATGGGTTGCAGTTATATCTGCTCTTTATCATATCGCGGCAGTCTACTTGAGTCCTCTTCCCGGTGAGATGCATCCAAACATGCATATGCTACTGGCCTACATTATTCTTTTAGTAGGTGGTGCTGGCGCTATGCCAGATGTGTACGGAGAAAAAATAAAAAAACTAAATATTCTCCCTATCCTTTATATTGCTTCTCTTTTTCCTGCTGTCTTCTTTTTCTATTTTGCTGAGGAGTTAGGAAAAGGGTGGTCAGAACAAAATTTGTTATGGGTATATGCTCTTCCATTTATTATTTGGGCAGCGATGATAGTTATAGAGAAATCTTGGTATGCCCTCACTTTGTGGTTTCTCGGGTTCGTTCCATTTTTCTTTTTACTTCCAAACTGGAGTTCTCTTTCTGAAAGTACACAAGAACCAACTTTATGGTGGTTCCTTTTAGCTTCAGCAATCCCAACGATGTGGACTTTGTTTGGTGTTTTTTATAGACCTCTTTCAGGCATTAAAAATGCAGGGGTTTCAATTATAGTTTTTTTTGCTTCTCTCTTCTTAATTTGTTGGCGCGTTTTTCTATGGGCAAATCAAACTGACGCCATAAGAAGTTTCACTTACTTATGGCCTCTTCTTATTCTTATGGTTCCTTTAATCTGGGCAAGAAGAAAAATGAGAGAAAAATTTGAAGAAACTCCTTCGTATCCATATCCTGCAGGGCTAACGATCGGATTGAACTCGGGAATGCTTCTTTACGTTGTAGTTTCATGCCTGTACTTATTCTATTTTCATGAAGAAATGGTAGACAGGGTATCTGCTCCTACGGTTGCAGATACTCGTGTTGGATTTATTATGATGGTTGTTGCTTTAGAACTCACAAGACGTTCCTTTGGTCCTCCTCTTCCTATTTTAGCTATTATCTCCATTTCTTACGGTATCTGGGGTAATTTATTTGCTTCCCCTTTTGGACATGGAGGACATACGTGGGTTGAATTGCTGGCAAAGCTAACCACTGATTTCATAGGTGGAATCCTAGGATTCCTTGTCGTTATTTCTGCCACATTTATAATTATGTTTCTTATACTCGGTGCATTTCTACACGAATCTGGAGCCGGCAAATTCTTTGTAAATTTAGCGTTAGGGTTATTTGGAAAAATGAGAGCTGGTGCGGGGCTTGCTGCAGTTGGTTCAAGCGCTCTGATGGGAACTGTTTCAGGAAGTGCTTCCGGAAACGTTGTTACTACAGGAACATTTACGATCCCACTCATGAAACGAATTGGCCTTAGTCCTCATATAGCAGGTGCAGCAGAAGCTGCTGCAAGTAGTGGGGGTCAGATTATGCCTCCTGTTATGGGCGCTGGCGCTTTTATTATGGCTGAACTGATAGAGGTACCTTATTTCCAGATCATTCTCTATGCAACTATTCCAGCCATACTTTATTTCGTCATAGTAGGTATCAATATTCATTTTGCAGCTGGGGCACTGAATATGAAACCACTTCCTAGTAGCCAGATCCCAGATTGGAAAATGGAACTTCGTTCTGGATGGTTTTATCTAGTACCTCTTGCATTTCTTGTATATTTTTTATTCGAGGGAAGAACACCGGTTTTTGCTGGGGTAATGTCAGTTTTCATCATGGTTGGTGTTTGGTTCTATCGAAACACGGCAGAATTTCTTGCATCATTCAGAAAAGACGTATCCATTATTCCAAATGATGTTTATGTTTTTGTTCCTGTTACTTTCTGGGTTTTCAGTTTCATTATCTTCTCTTTACTAAATGCACTCGAAGTATGGTTTGGATGGTCATTAGGCATTAGAGATACCGTTCAGACAATATCTATAATCAAGGCTGCTGTCGTGATAGGAATTACTGGAACGATCATCACCAGTTTATTGATTAGAACTAATAATTCTAGAAAAGTCTTTTGGAATGAAATTCAAATGGCTTGGCCAGTTATATATCCTGTGTCTGCTCTTGTACTCTGGATGGTATTTGGATGGACATCTGGAGTAGCCGGGGCATTTGTTATACTAATTTTGCTTTCATTACTGTC
>CAYWAX010000171.1:0-2451 GCA_964456425.1 uncultured Nitrospinaceae bacterium
GAATAATTTTGAATAACTGTTGGTAAGGTCCATAAACATTTGTGGAACGTATCATAGAAACGGGAAAAGAGTATTTTTGCATTAATGTCAATAGGTACATATCTGCAGCGGTTTTTGAAACTGCATAAGGAGTTGTGGGTGTAATAATTGAGTCTTCTTTTACAGGTTCTGGCGTTGAACCGTATATTTCTGCGGAAGAAATGTGAATATAGTGTTCTAGATAGCTTCGCGTTCTCAAAATATCGCAAAGCTGAACTACAGAAGTTAAATTGATATTAAAGTATCCTAGTGGGACTTCATGACTAAGTTCGACCTCACTTAAAGCAGCTACATTGATAATATGTGTAGGCTGAATTTTATCTATATAAGTAATCGCCTTTTCAATATCTCTTACAAGATCAATTTGTGAAAAAACAAAATTTTTCGTATTTTTGTTTGATTTATATGGCAGCATGAAGGCAGGCGGCTCAGAGGATCTACTTATACCATAGACTTTATTGTTGCTAGCGTTTAGAAGTTCATTTACTATATGAGAGCCCGTAAAACAATTACTTCCTATCACCAGGTATTTATTGTTAGTATTTTCCTGTTGATTCATACCGAAGTTAAACTTTCTTAAAGATTTAATTATGGGCTTACATAAAACATGTGTACTTTGAAGACTTAGAGTCTAATTTGCAAGTTGAAAATTTATTTTTCGTTCCTTTGGAGAAAAAGTTTTAATGAATGTGATGTTTATAACAGATTCTTATCCACCTGAAATACGTTCTGCCTCTCAACTCATGAAAGAACTCGCTGAAGAATTAGTAGAAAGAGGTCATGTTGTGACAGTTCTAACTACTTGGCCTCAATACAATATTGCGAAAAACCAAAATCTTGACTTTATAAAACCTTTTTCTCTTGAAAGTGGAGTGAAAGTTCGGCGAATCAAAACACTTCGTCATCATAATGTAAGCTATATTTTCCGAGGCATATCCCAGATTCTGATGCCTTTTTATTTTAAGAGAGAGATAAGGAAACATTCGATTCCAATTCCTGATGTAGTAGTGATTTATAGTCCTCCGCTAACTCTTTCTAAAGTTGGAATTTATCTTAAGAAAAATTACGGTGTGAAGTTGATCTTGAATGTGCAGGATCTATTCCCTCAAAATGCAATTGATTTAGGAGTTTTGAAAAATGATATTCTTGTGAAGTATTTTGAGAAAATGGAAAGCAAAGCGTATTTTTATTCGGACTCAATTGCAGTTCATTCTGAAGGTAATGGCAGATTTCTGACAGATCAAAAGAAAGTAAGTAAAGAAAAGGTTGCCATCCTGCATAATTGGATTGATACTTCTGTTTTTGTGAATCATAAGAAATATGATTTCAGAAAAGAATTTTCTTTAGGTGATAAATTTGTTTTTCTTTTTGCAGGCGTTATTGGTCCTTCTCAATATCTCGATCTTGTTATCGATATCGCAAAGAACGTGCAGGATAAAAAAGATATTTGTTTTCTCTTTGTTGGTGACGGTGCGGAGAAAAATAAACTCCTTGAGAAGTCTTTGAATTTAGGAAATGTTCTTTTTAAGCCTTTCGTCTCTTCGGATTTGTATCCTGCTCTGGTATCATCGGTTGATGTGGGACTTGTTTGTTTGAGTCCAGCTAATAAAACTCCAGTTGTACCAGGAAAAATATTAGGTTATATGGCAGGAGCACTTCCAGTATTAGCTTTTTTGCATAAAGAAAGTGATGGGCATAAGGTTATAAAAGACTCTAAGTCGGGTATTTCCGTTTTTTCTGGAAATTACGAAAAGGCATTAGAAGCTTTGCTAGACATTTATACTCGTAAGGATTTATTAAGTTCTTATGGACAAAATGGTTTAGAGTATGTTAACAAAAATTTTGAGAAGAAAATTTGTGTTTCAAACCTTGAAAGATTGTTCTAGGGAGAATTCTTGTAATGGTAGATTTGGAAAAAATATACAAAGATAAAATAGTGTTGGTAACGGGCGGTGCTGGTGCGATAGGTACGAATTTATGTGAAGCCCTGTCTCAATCTGAAGCGAAACTAGTAATTATTTTGGATGATCTGTCCTCTGGTTATGTGTGGAATATTCCTAGTAGGGATAATATCTTATTTGTAAAAGGATGTATTACTGATGAGATAGTCTTAAAAAGAGTTTTCTTTGAGAAACCCGATTATGTGTTTCATCTAGCTGCTTTTTTTGCCAATCAAAATTCTGTGGATTATCCGGAGCAGGATTTGAAAATTAATGGTCAGGGGACTTTGAAACTCCTTGAGTACTCATTGTTCAACCAAGTTCAAAGATTCATTTATGCTTCTTCTGGCTGTTCAATTTATGGTAGTAGTGCTCCTCTACCTTTGACAGAGGATTTTATGTCCATGCAGTTAAGTACTCCATATCAGATCACGAAGATGTTGGGAGAGTTGTATTGCAATTTCTTTTTTAG
>CAYWAX010000171.1:2461-4136 GCA_964456425.1 uncultured Nitrospinaceae bacterium
TAGATTTTTTAATTCCTATGGTCCAGGTGAAGTTCCTGGGCAGTATAGAAATGTTATACCTAATTTTATTTATTGGGCAATGAAAGGGGATCCGTTGCCAATTACCGGTAGTGGTGAAGAAACAAGAGATTTTACGTTTGTAGGGGATCTAGTTAGAGGGTTGCTTCTATCTGGTTTGCAGGAATCTGCAAGCGGACAGGAGTTTAATTTAGCGTCTGCGAAAGAGACACGAATTATTGATCTTGCAGATATGATTAATGCTTCTGTGAAAAACGAATCTGGAGTGAAATTTATAAATAAAAGAAAGTGGGATACAAAGAGTAGATTGCTCGCTTCAGTGGACAAGGCCAATAATCTTATTGGATATGAACCAAGCATTGATTTTGAAGAAGGTTTGGCTAGAACGATTGCGTGGTTTAAAGATAACTGGGACTATATTGAGGCAAGCAATTCATTCACTCCTGGAATGTCATCTGCAACACGCAAATAAGTAATCTTTTCCTCTTAAACTCTTGCGTGCCTTTTAATCGAAAATTTCAAATTTAGGTGAATCGATGAAAAAGAAAATTTTATTTGTTTTTGGTACAAGGCCAGAAACTATTAAGATGGCACCTGTTATCAAGTTGTTTAGAGAATCTGAAGATTTTGATGCTATAGTTTGTACTACAGGACAACATAGAGAAATGTTAGATCAGTCAATGCGTATTTTTGGACTTGAATCTGATTATGAATTGCAAGTAATGAAAAAAAATCAAACCTTGACTCAACTCACAGTTAATATCCTCTCTGAATTAGATAATGTTCTAGAAGAAATAAGTCCTAATTTATTAATTGTGCAAGGTGATACGACTACTTCTTTTGCAGGAGGACTTGCTGCTTATTACAAAAACATTCCTATTGGTCATATAGAGGCGGGTCTTAGGACGGGCGATAAATATAAGCCATTCCCAGAAGAAAAAAATAGACATATGTTGAGCACACTTTCTGATCTGCATTTTGCTCCCACTGATGTATCTAAAGAAAATTTGATTCGAGAGGGGGTGGATAAAGAAAAGATTTGGGTTACTGGGAATACTGTTATAGATGCAATGCAAATAATACTTGCATCCCAAGAGTCTAATTTAGAAGATGAAAAGAAATTATGTTCTTTTTTTAATCAAGAGATAGGAGTTAATTTTGAAAATCCTCCTGAGACTATTCCTAAAATTATTTTAGTAACTGGACACCGAAGAGAAAATTTTGGAAAAGGAATTCGAAATATTTGCGAGGGACTTTACGAAATAGCAGCCCAACGTCCTGAAGTCTTAATTGTCTATCCAGTTCATTTGAATCCAAAAGTTCAAGATCCAGTGAGAGAATTGATTGGAGGAGTAGAAAATATTAAATTAATCCCTCCGATTGATTACGAGAAATTTCTATTTTTATTAAAAAAATCTTACTTAGTTGTCACTGATTCTGGAGGGATACAAGAGGAAGCCCCTTCTTTAGGAAAACCAGTTTTAGTTACAAGGGAAACGACCGAGAGGCCGGAAGGAGTTAATGCCGGCACCGTAAAGCTAGTTGGTACTAATAAGGAAAAAATGATTGAAGAGATAAACAAACTATTGAATGACGTATCTTACTATAAATTGTTTTCCGAAATATCTAACCCATTTGGTGACGGGAGAGCAGCAGG
>CAYWAX010000172.1:0-4128 GCA_964456425.1 uncultured Nitrospinaceae bacterium
ATAGCTGAACCAATCAATAAATTTTTTAATCTAAAATCATCAATATATGAAGTGTCACCGGAAACCTTCTCAGCCGCATCAATTATAGGGACTGGTTTTCCTATTATCTTTGAGTTCATTTTCGTCCCCGTTTTCAATTGATCTTTTTTTCAACCAACACGGTAACTTATCAAGAAGAAACAAAGAATATCGATAAAAATAGCAAATATAAAATTGATCTATAAAAGTTTTCGATGAATTGTTTTAATTAGTTTAAGATTAGCAAATAATTTCGCTCCTGAAATTTCAGAACTAATTCCAACAACGAAACCTAAAAAGGAAAAACTAAATCTTAATTTATTATTTTCCAATGCGCAGAATATTTATCGAGTTCGGCCTTACTATATTCGTCTATACTGTGAGTTCTATCAGGAATTTCAATATCTTTTTCTTCCCCACAAAGTTCTGTTGTAAAGTATCTTTGACCCGTATCACATATATTTGTAACAATATTCTTAAGGTGAGGTCTTGAACGAGCAAGTTTAATTGCAGCAATCACATTACATCCAGAAGAAATACCACAGAAAATGCCCTCTTCTTTTGCAAGTCTTTTAGCCATTTCCAAAGATTCTTCAGTCGAAGTGGTTACTATACCTTGTAAAATTGATAAATCTAAAGCTTTAGGAACAAATCCATCTCCGATGCCCTCAATACCATGGGAACCCCATTCTCTTTTACTTAGAAGAGGACATTCCGAGGGCTCTACAGCAAAAATTTCAATATTTTCATTTTTTTCTTTTAAAAATCTACCAATGCCGCTAATCCATCCTCCGGTTCCCTGAGAACCGATAACTGCGTCTACTTTCTCGTCTAGTTGTTCCCATATCTCAGGTCCAGTAGTCAAATAATGGGCTTCATTATTATCTAAATTATCAAATTGAGCAGGAACCCAATACTTTTCAGGATCTTCAGAGCGAATTTCTTCGAGTTTCTGAAGTGCGAGATCTACATCACTCTCTCCACCAGGGGTAAAAACAAGTTCACTTCCATACGCAAGCATTATTTTTTTCCTCTCAACACTCATACCTTCAGGCATGACGACTGTACATGGATAACCCTTAACTGTTGAAACAAAGGAACAAGCGATTCCAGCATTTCCTGTAGAACATTCTAAAACAGTCATTCCGCTTTTCAGTTCTCCTCTCTCTTCGGCTTTACTAATCATATTATAATAAATACGATCTTTTAAACTTCCTGTTGGAGAAAACCATTCAATTTTAACAAAGATGTTAGAGGAGAGTTCAGAACCTACATTGTTAAGTTTAACTAAAGGAGTTCCTCCTATAGCTTCGAACATATTTTTCGAATAAAGTTTGAACTTATCCCAAGTATTTTTTCTTATAGCCAATTCATACTCCAATCATAAAAAAGACTAAAAAATATATTTATTTCAAACGGGGAATAATCTCTTTTGAAATTATTTCAATCTGTTTTGTATCATATTTATAAGGGACAAAAATGATACGATCTAATCCAGTTTCAATATGAGCAAGTAGTTGTTCGATACATTCATCAACATTTCCAATAATTGCACTTTCAGCTGTAGAATCACTCCAATCTGCATAATCCCACTCGGTTCTTAGCCATTCAAGCATAGGCTCTTCAATTTCTGACCTTGAATCTCCAACAGCTATAGGAAGTTGATTTGTACTTTCTAAAATAGCAGGATCTCTACCAGCTTTCTCAGCATAATCACAAACTTTTTCCCAGGATTTCAAAAAACTTTCTGGCGTATAAAAATAAGTCAGCCAACCGTCTCCTTTTTCTCCTGCACGTTTTAGAACTCTATCTACATAACCTCCTATTAAAATTTGTGGCCTAGGTTTTTGAATGGGTTTAGGAAACATTACGGAATTTCTTAAATTATAGTCATTGTATTCTCCGAGAACCATATCCTCAGTCCAAAGACGAGTAATTATTTCAATATTTTCGTCCATTATGTTGCCTCTTTTTTCAAAAGGAACTCCTACAGCATCAAATTCACGTTTATACCATCCTGATGCCATTCCAACAATTAAACGGCCCTGAGAAATCTGATCAATACTTGACAACTGCTTTGCTAATACAAGAGGATTCCGAAGAGGCAAAACTAAAACTCCTGTCCCCAGTTTTATTTTGGATGTTCTCGCAGCAACTGCAGTTAACATTGTTAATGAATCAATTATTGGAAAATGAGGTTCTACACCCAAAAGAATATGATCCCATACCCATAACGAATCAAAATCTAATTCTTCCATTTTAACAGCGTAGTCTAACAATTTTTTTGGATCTGGAAGTTCAGGGTAGGCCGTAAAATTTCGCATAGCCATACCAAATTTTACGTTGTTCGAATTCATTAGCTTCTCCAAATCATGAAGATAATTCACACCAATCAAGTATGGAAAGGGCCAAGGTTTTAGTTGCATCTACTACATCATCTACGGCAACCCATTCATTATTTGCATGCATTTGTGTAGTAGGACCTGGACCAAAGATTACTGTTGGAATATTCGCAAAACCATTAAGAAATCTAGTATCCGCGGCACCTTGTCGTCCTGAAATTTCAGGAACTTTACCAGAAACTTCACTATAACAATTAGCTACTGTTTTTACGATTGGATGTTCAACATCAACCTCTGCTGATTCTGCGTAATAACCAGTAAACTTCACCTCTGGGGGATTTTCTTTCATCCATGGATCTTTAACTGCAGCTAATTTGATTTCGTCAAGCAAACTTTGTTTTGCAGCATCGTGGTCCTCACCTGGAACTGTAGCTAAACTTCCTTTTAGAATACAGGTATCTGGAAAGGCACTAGGAAAACTCCCAGCTTCCATAGAACCTACCATACAGGGAATCGCATCGATTATTTTAGGATAAAGTTTGTGTTTAACGGTTTTTAGTCTTTTCTGTTCAAGTTCCGAGACTGCATTAACTATTTTGTAACCTAGGTCAATAGCATTTACTCCTTCATATCTTCTTTGAATTCCAGCAGCTTTGCCTCGAACTAAAATCTCGAACCAAATTCTTCCGATACATGCAGGTTGAATTGCATTTCCACTAGTCTCACAACAAATTCCAGCATCAGCTGTATAACCTCTAAGAATCGTATCTAATGTTCCATGGCCACTCAACTCCTCATCAACTACAAAATCTAAAATAACATCGCCTTTTAATTTATATCCAGATTCAACAATACTTTTAACTGCCATAATAATTGCTGCAACTCCGCTCTTCATATCTGAAGAACCCCGTCCATAGAGACGACCATTAGATATATCTGCAGAAAGAGGATCAAATTTCCATGAATCTAAAGGACCATTAGGAACTGTATCTGTGTGCCCATTAAGGAGAAGCGATTTTCCTCCACCACTACCTTTAAGAATTGCGACTACATTTGGCCTTCCATCGTAACCTCTGGTGACAGAGACATACTCAGGATGTTTCTTTAATTCTTCCCAGTCCGATTCCCAAAGATCTACTTCAAGCCCTATTTCTTCTTCGAGAAATTTTGCTATATATAACTGGATTTGTCCTTCTTCTCCTGTAACACTCGGGATCCTAACCAAGTCAGAAAGCAAATCAACAATTTGGTCAGTTCGATCATCTATTTCTTTTAAAAGAAATTCTCTCTCACTTTTATCCAATGTTATTCCCATTTTTAAGCAATATAAACTTTGTCAGGATCTAAAATTCGAAGTGCACTTAATTCCTCCTCTGTGGGAGGATCAGTTCTTGATATATTTTCATCAATTTTAAGTTCAAACCCTGTATTTTCACTTACCTGCTCTGTAGTCACTCCTGGGTGAAGAGCTTCCACTTGCATTCTTCCATTTTCATCAAAACCTAGAATCCCAAGATCAGTCACAATTCTGTACATTCCTCCAGAAATCAAACCGGAATCTTTCCGAGTACTGCCACCGTCAAGGTATCCTGGGCTTGTTATAAAATCTACTTTATCAACAAAACGGCGTTTCTCTTGTGGCATAGCAACTATCATTTTGGATAGACTAGCAATATCATTTCCGCCACCTGTTCCCGGCAATCTTACTGATGGGCTTTCAACACTTCCAATAAATGAACTATTCAAATTTCCAAATTTATCTATTTGA
>CAYWAX010000173.1:0-4095 GCA_964456425.1 uncultured Nitrospinaceae bacterium
TCAACATCCTCAACAGTATGATGTCCATCTACTTGCAAATCTCCATTACCTACAATTTCGAGATCTAACATCCCATGCTTTGCAACTTGAGAAAGCATATGATCAAAAAAACCTATTCCGGTATTAATATCTGAAATACCTTTGCCATCGATGCAAACATAAATATCAAATGCAGTCTCTTTAGTGGCTCTACTGACAGTAGCTTTTCTGCCCTCGTTACTATTAAGCAAATTATTCCCTCCCAAAGAAACAAAGTTTAAACTTTATAAATCGTACAGAAAATGACATTCAAAAAAAAAGAATAAAAGTTTCTACTAGAAATGCTTATTATTTATTTTACTAAACGAATACGTAAAGCTCTTGCATGCGCACTTAGACCCTCTGCCTCTGCCAAAACTGCGGCTGACTCTAATAATGAGTTAGCACATTCACCGTTTAAAGATACAAAATTCGTCCACTTCATAAAATCCAAAACTCCAAGAGGAGAAGAAAATCTTGCAGAACCTCCTGTTGGCAAAACATGATTAGTTCCAACTATATAATCTCCAAAAACAGTTGAACTCCAAGAACCATAAAAAATTGCGCCAGCATTAAAAATCCTCTTAGCTATTTTTTCAGGATTTCGAATCATAATTTGCAAGTGTTCAGGGGCAATATCTTCTATTACTTCGATAGCATCTTCAATAGTTTCTACTTTGATTATAGCTCCTCTGGAAGAAAGAGATTTGGAAATTACTTCTTTTCTATCCTGAATATTTATTTGCTTTTCTATCTCCTTCTCAAGGATTTCAGAAAGACCATCTCCCAAACAGATAGCAACTGCCATTGCATCAGGATCATGTTCAGCTTGGGCAAACATATCTGCAACTACCCAGTCTAATCGAACAGTATTGTCTATCAAAACGACAACTTCACTAGGACCTGCATCCTTATCAATTGAAACTATTTTACTTACTAAACGTTTAGCTTCTGTTACATAAGCGTTTCCAGGACCTACTATTTTATCGACTTTAGGAATCGATTTTGTCCCATATGCCATAGCAGCTATGGAATGCGGACCCCCAACAGAAAAAATTTTATCTACTCCAGCAATAGAAGCCGCTACAAGAACAGAATCAGGAACTCTTCCATCAGTTGCAGGAGGTGTGCATAGAACAATTTCTTTTACGCCTGCAACCTTTGCTGGTATTGCATTCATTAAAACAGTAGAAGGATAGGCTCCTCTCCCTCCTGGAACGTATAAACCTACTGTTTCAATTGGATTAGGGATGTAAGAAATCTCCTGAAATTCCTTGTCCGACAAAGAAATAGTTTCAGGGATCTGTAACTTATGAAATTTTTTGATTCTTTTTGCCGAAAGACTAAGCGCATCATAGACTTTTTTACTTAATGAAGTGCGTGCTTTTTTTAGATCCGTTTCGGCAACTTGAATCACTCCATCAGACAAATCAATATTATCGTATAGCCGTGTATAATCTAATAAAGCAGGATCACCTTTTTCCTTAACTTCCTGAATAATTGTGGAAATTTCATCCGAGTTCACAGAATTATTACTGAATTGAGACAG
This sequence comes from uncultured Nitrospinaceae bacterium, assembly GCA_964456425.1. GTDB lineage: Bacteria > UBA8248 > UBA8248 > UBA8248 > UBA8248 > UBA3496. Next base: position 1,568 of record CAYWAX010000173.1, read on the forward strand.
ACTTTTCACTTCATCTCTTGAATTCTCAGATTTATAATAAATCTTTCTCAAAACTTTCCTCAATGTACTTTCTCGACTAAGAATTTACTATTTTTTTTTACAAACTTTTTTCAGTTTACTAATAAAAGAAGAAATACTTTTATTTTTAATTTTCATACTTGCTCTATTTACAACTAAGCGAGCTGTCGAAGAAAAAATCTCTTTAATAGGAATCAATCCATTTGCTTTCAAAGTTTTTCCTGTATCTACGAGATCAACTATTATGTCCGAAACACCAGTTAATGGGGCAATCTCAACATTTCCATATAAATGTACAATTCTTGCTTGTATACCTCTTTCAGAAAAAAATCGAGTAGCAATTAAAGGGAATTTTGTAGCAACCGTTAAATTGGTCATACTAGTTATTTTTTTCCAACTAAGTTCAGTTGGACCTGCAACCATTAATCTACAAGGGGCAAAACGAAGATCTAAGGGTTCATATAGAAGTTGTTCCTGCTCTAAAAGAATATCCTTTCCAATCACTCCTAGATCTGCAATACCCCTGCTTATATAAGTAGGAACATCGTAATTTCTAAGAATTAGAACACGAATACTTGTTTTTTTATCTTCCTTTATAAGTACCCTAGAAGAGTCAGAAATACTTTCGGACAGTAGTCCAGCTTCTATTAATCTCTCTAATGCTCCTTCAAAAATTCGTCCTTTTGGAAGAGCTAAAGTCAAAATATCTTTGTTTACTTTGTCCGAATTCATGAATCAATCCTTTCAATTTTTGCACCTAAATTTCTCAGTCCTACTTCCAATGATTCATATCCTCTATCTAAGTGAAAAACAGAATTTATAACTGTTTCTCCTTTAGCAGCTAAACCTGCTAATACTAGAGATGCACTAGCCCTGAGATCGGTAGCATTTACAGGAGCACCATTCAAGTTACTCACACCAGATATTTTAGCATTCCTACCAGAAAGAACAATCTTCCCTCCCATTCGATTCAATTCTGCAACATGCATAAATCTATTTTCGAATATTGTTTCAGTAATTTTTGATTCTCCGTTTGCAACACACATCAAAGACATAAACTGAGCCTGCAAATCTGTAGGAAAGCCAGGGAAAGGACTTGTCACAACATCTAACGAAGTCAAAACATCTTTACTATTAATCTGAATCCAATCACTACCAGAAGAAATCTCGCCCCCAACCAAAGTGAGATAATCTATTACAGTAGATAAATCCTGGGGAGAACATCTACTTATTTTAATATTTCCTTTTGTAATCATAGATGCAATCATAAGGGTTCCAACTTCTACTCTATCAGGTGGGACATCAACCTCAAATCCACTCAAAGAATTTACCCCTACTATTTCCATTTTTCTTTCATTAGTAATAATTTTGATTTTAGCACCCATTTTGTTTAATAAATTTGACAAAAAAATCACTTCAGGTTCTAAAGAGATATTAGTCAAGACTGTCATTCCTTTAGCTAAAACAGCGGCCATCATAAGATTAATAGTTCCAGTGACTGTAACCATTTCGAAATTGAAAAACACACCTTCCAACCGTTTCGCTCTTGCATGTATAACACCATTTTCTAAATTTATATTTGCTCCCATCGCTACTAAACCTTTTAGGTGTTGGTCAATAGGTCTTGCACCAATCGCACAACCGCCAGGCAAAGGAACAGAAGCATGACCTAATCTCGTCAAAAGAGGCCCTAAAATCAAGATCGAAGCTCTCATTTTACTTACTAGTTCATAAGGCGCTACATCAAAACGAATATTTGAAGGATCTAAATAAAAGGAACTAGTGGACTTAGCCTTATTACTAACTCCAAAAACTTCTAAAAGTTGTAAAGCAATTTGAATATCAGTAAGAACTGGGACCCTTCTTAGCTCACATTTATCATCGGCCATTAATGATAGAAACAATAAAGGCAATGCTGCATTTTTTGATCCACTTGCAGTAATTTCCCCACTTAATGATCTTTCTCCAGTAATAAGAAATTTTTCCATTTTAGTTTTTTTCAACCTCAACCACTCTATTAAGTCCAGCTAGATCTTTATGAATTACAGGAATTCCATATTTGCCAGAATGATTTATTTCCTGGATACAACTTTCTGCTTGTTCATGACCTATCTCTAATAGCAAAATCCCTTTAGACATCAGATAAAATGGTGTTTCTTTGATAATTTTAGATAAATAAGACATGCCATTCTCTCCACCATCAAGAGCCATTCTAGGACCATAATTTGCTACTTCAGAATCAAGATCAGCAATTTTGGAAGTAGGAATATATGGTGGATTAGAAACAATCAAATCAAAAACATTCTCTTCAAGTAAACCAGTCATTAAAAAAGTTTGAACAACTGAATAATTTTTTAATAAAATACTTTCTGCATTTTTAATAGAACAAACTACAGCTTCTGTACTTAGGTCAGATCCAAAAACTCTAGAGTTTTTTAATTCTTTAGCGATTGAAATTCCAATAGCACCACTTCCGCAACATATATCCAGAATAGTCGGGAACTTGATTT
>CAYWAX010000174.1:0-4066 GCA_964456425.1 uncultured Nitrospinaceae bacterium
ACATATAAAACAGAGTTCTTTATACAACCATGTAACTAAAAGAGAAGGTGCTCTTAGTGAAAAAATTCGGGAACTAATAAGTATTGCAGCTCTTTGCGTTAGACTCCCTGGACCAGAGACAGAAGTTTATGTAATGAATCACATTAGAAGAGCGTTAAATCTTGGTGCAACTGAAGATGAAATATTTGAAACTGTACAGTGTCTTATCTTTCCCTCTGGAGGTCCTTCTTTAATGATGGGCGTAAAGTGTTTGAATGCTGTCTTAAATGAGAATAATAATGATTCCTAGATTTTTTTAATGGAGATAAAAATGGACAAAGGAATTTATGCTACGTGGTACGATCTTAAAGAAGAAGACGAAAAAGAGTATTTGTCTTGGTTGCATGAAGAATATTTGCCTAAAAATGTTTTGAAACGTTCAGGATATTTATGGGCTGCAAGTTATGAATTAATTGATCGGAAAGCAGATTCTTCCAAGGTAAAATCACATCTTTTTTACACAGATGATTCTGAAATCCCAAATGGAACAGAATTTTTGCTATTGATTGGCGGATTGAGTTGTGATGTTTTCTTAAATCCAAATCCTAAGCAGATTTTAGAAACAGAGACCAAAGATACAATCGATATGATTCATAAAAGGGTTGGAGAAAGATCATGTATCTTTACGGAAGTAGATAGCGTAAAAGGACCAGATGCGCATACTAGAGCAGATGGAGGTGTTCCTGCACCCATAATTCAAATGGGTAGCTATAATTGTTTTACTCCTGAAGATGATTTCGATCTGAGCTCATGGTATGCCCAACATAGATTGCCAGAAATGAAGCATATGCGAGGTGCAGTAGGAGCTAGAAAATTAGTTTCGGCTGCGGGATGGGCTAAACACAGTATTTTTTATGAATTTTCTTCTTTGGAGAAAGTTGTCAAATACTTTCCGAGGGCAGATATTCTAATGGAAGGTGAAAACGACTGGACTTATCATGTTTGCAAGAGACTCTTGCATGCACCTGGTTCTCCTACTAGGGCGAAGCGGATTTGGCCAGTTGTAGAATAATAAGTTGGAAATGGAGGGTTGTATGAGTTTTTCTAATCTCAAAAATGATGAAATTTCTATTTTATTTACTGGAGATATAGAAATAAATCGAGAAAATCCTGAGAAGGTTTTTGATAACATCATAGATGAATTCAAAAGTGTTGATTTTAGATTTGGTTTTTTGGAATCTTCTCTTTCTCATAAGGGTGAACCAGCGCAAGGTAAAATAGTGATGCGTCATGATCCAAGAATGATAAATGGATATATAGCCGGTGGGTTTGATATTTTAGGTTTCGCCACCAATCATTGTTTAGATTATGGATTTAAGCCTTTTGTAGAGACTCTTGAACTTCTTGAACAGAAGGGAATTCAATATACAGGTGCGGGGAGAAATATTAAAGATGCGAGAACTCCTGTAGTGATAGAATCAAATGATACAAAGATAGGATTTCTCACTTATATACTAAATATCCCAATGGGTTGGGGTGCACAACCAGATAGGCCAGGTGTTGCTCCAATAAGAGAAGATCCTCTTTTTGGTCCACCATACGTGAATGAAGAAGATCTCGAATCAATGATTGAAGATGTGAAGGAAACTAAAAAAAATGTGGATATTCTTGTTGCTACATTTCACTGGGGGTCTAGTCAGAGCAGAACTCTTACTCTTTCTCAAAAAGCAGTTGCTCATACTGCAATTGATTCTGGGGTTGATTTAGTGGTCGGGAGTCATCCACATATTATACAGGGAATTGAAGTTTATAATCACAAAGCAATCTTCTACAATTTAGGTAATCTTGTACTTGATCACGATCATCCTATGTTTATGCCGACAGTCAAAGAGTCCATTTTACTCAAATGTACAATTCATGAAGATAAAATTACCGATTTGTCATTTTCTCCCACTTACATTGAGGATGATGGTCGTCCAGTTGTCTTGGATGAGAAAGATGAAAAATTTAAAGTAATTCAAAGAAATTTGGAGAAAATATCTAAAAAACTAGGTACCAGTTTCAGCCTAGAAGAAGGTCGATTTGTTTTGTCAATTTGAAGATATTATCAATTTTAAAGAGAGGATGAATTTATGAAATTTGGTCTTTGTTATTTTCCAACAGACTATTCTACACCTCCTGATAAAGTTGCGTTAGAGGCTGAAAAAAGAGGATTTGAATCGCTTTTATTTCCTGAACACACACATATTCCTGTTTCTAGAAAAACTGAATGGAGTAGAGGTGGAGATGTTCCAAAGGAATATATTCATAGTTTTGATCCCTTTGTTGCTCTTGGTTCTGCAGCCTCGGTCACAGATAAAATACTCCTTGGAACTGGTATATGTCTTGTGATTGAAAGAGATCCTATCATCTTAGCAAAAGAGATCGCGACATTAGATTTTATTTCTAATGGGCGAGTGTTATTTGGTGTTGGAGGTGGTTGGAATAAGGAAGAGATGAAAAATCACGGAACAGATTATCCGGTAAGATGGAAAATTTTAAAAGAACGTATAGAGGCAATGAAAGAGATTTGGCAAGAAGATGAAGCTAGTTATCATGGAGAATTTGTGAGATTTGATGAAATTTGGTCTTGGCCAAAACCTAAGCAAGAACCACATCCTCCAATTTTAATAGGAGGTGACGCTGATAGAACTTTTCAGAGGGTGCTTAGCTATGGGGATGCTTGGATGCCCTATCCTAAAAAAGGAGACTCTTTTTCTGAAAAAATCAAAAAACTAAATGATATGGCTTCTGATGAAGGTAGAGGATCTATTCCTGTCACAATGTTTGGTGTGGCTTCCGATCCAAAAATTGTAGAAGGGTTTATCAATGATGGAGCAGATAGAATTTTATTTTGGTTACCTTCTGAGGGGGAAAAACAAGTTTTGGGAACAATGGATAGTTTAGTTTCAATAATGGAAAAATTTTAACAACTATAAATTATTTTATGTGAATTTAGCTTTTTTCCCTGGGGCCGGAGTTGTATTGATTCCTCCACGTTTTAGAAGATGTTCTCTTCCTCCGTAAGATTCCACTAATGCTCTTTGATCTTTTTTTGCAGACTTGTCAGTTTTTTCTGGGTCTAGTATTTTTCTTAAAATATTTTCGTATTCAATTAAAATCTTTTGAGACTCTGGTTTTTCTGAAATATCATTCAATTCTTCAGGGTCGTTTTCTAAATCATAAAGTTCAGGCCTGTAGCCAACATAATATATATACTTATATTTATTATGTCTTATCATATAGGAAGCAGTAATTGATCCAGCTGCGTGATATTCACTAAAGACTATACGAGACATATCAACTGAATCTTTTACGACTGAGAACAAAGATTTTCCCGGTCTTTTTTTGTCTTCTTCATTTAATTCGATACCCATACTTTCTATAATAGTTGGATAGCAATCTATAAGAGAAACTGGAGTTTCTATAACAGAATCCTTAGGAAATCCCTCTCCTGAAATAATCATTGGAACTGAAACTGATTCTTCATACATGGTAGCTTTTCCCCATAGATTCCTAGCTCCGAGATTATCACCATGGTCACCAATATACATAATTCTAGTTTCTTCACTGATGCCACTGTCATCAATAGATGCAAGGATTTTTCCGACATTGTCGTCAACAAAACTACATAACCCATAGTAAGAAGCGATTGCAATTTTTCTTTTTTCATCATCTTCAAAGTGTTCGTTAAAAGTCCAGCATTTTTCAAAAGCATCCCACCATGGATGGTTCATTTCTTCTTTCCGCTGTTTAGGTAACTCAATTTCATCTAGAGGATACATTTCATAAAATTCTTCTGGAACGATAAGAGGATAATGTGGTGAAATGAAAGAAACAAAAAGAAACCAAGGCTTATCGGATTTCTTATTTGCGATATTTTGAATCCAATCACAACTTTTGTCTCTTATTTCCCTATCATATTTAGTGTATTGTGTTTCTCCAGGCCCAATTTCAAGTGCAAGATCTCTACTTTGTTTTCTAACGGGCAAGTCTGGTTCGCGAATAGAATCAAAAACGTCTCCTTGACCATCTAAAGCGTGCATAG
>CAYWAX010000175.1:0-4060 GCA_964456425.1 uncultured Nitrospinaceae bacterium
TAAACCATAGGAACCAAAATTAAGTCTAGCACCTTTGTCAGTCTTTTTTCCAAGACGACCTTTCTGCATTTTTCTAAACTTCGTTTTCTTTGGTTGCAACATTACCTATTTCTTCCTCTGTTTAATTTTCTTTAACTGCTTCAGAAAATTCTTTTTTGGATTTCCTTATAATTTCTCCTCGAAAAATCCAAGTCTTAACACCTATAACACCGTACGTAGTATGTGACTCTGCAAATCCGTAATCTATATCCGCTCTTAGAGTCTGCAAGGGTACTCTACCCTCACGATACCACTCAGTTCTTGCAATTTCCGCACCACCTAAACGACCTGCACACTGAATTTTTATACCCTTCGCGCCAAACCTAAGCGCTGAATTCACAGCTTTTTTCATAGCTCTTCTAAAAGCAATCCTTCTTTCAAGTTGCAATGCAATATTTTCAGAAACTAATTGAGCATCTATTTCCGCTCTTCTAATTTCCTTAATATTCACATGTATCTGCTGGCCAGTTATCTTTTCCAAATCTGACTTTAGTCTATCTACTTCAGAACCTCTCTTCCCAATAATGATACCTGGTCTTGCAGACCAAATATTAATCCTGCAATTTTGACTTGCTCTCTCAATATTCACCCTACTAACACCAGCATTTTGTAAACGACTCTTTACAAATTTTCTAATTTTCATATCATCCATTATAAATTCCGGATAATTTTTTCCAGCAAACCAAGTAGATTCCCATTCTCTGGTTACGCCTACTCTAAAACCAACTGGATTTACTTTTTGTCCCATAATACTCCCCTAATTCGATTCACTTAAAACAATTCTAACATGACACAATTTATGCCTAACTCTTCCCATACGTCCTCTTGCCCTCGCTCGATGCCTTTTAAGAACTGGACCTTGATCTACCATTGCACTTTCAACAAACAAGGAATTAGGATCATCATTCTCTCCTTTATCAGTTGCATTTGACAGAGCAGACAATACTACTTTCTCGAGATCTTTAGCAGAAGCTCTTGGTGAAAGTCTTAAAAAAGAGAGTGCCTCAGCTACCCTCTTTCCAGATATAGCCTTAGCTAATTGCCTAGTCTTCATTGGTTTAGCTCTGTAATATTTTAATGTTGCTTCTGACATTCAATTCTCCAGTAGAAAAACTACTTCAAAGTAACCGTTCTTTTAGTAACACCAGAATGCGTTCGAAAAGTCCTTGTAGGTGAAAAATCACCTAATTTAAAACCAATCATATTCTCATGTACATAAACAGGAATAAATTTCTTTCCATTATGTACTGAAAAAGTAAACCCAATAAATTCTGGAATTATCGTTGACCGTCTGGACCAAGTTTGAATCATCTTCTTTTCACCACTCTCCTCCATAGCTCTTACTTTTTTGAGCAGATGTTCATCAACAAAAGGTCCTTTATGTAAAGATCTAGGCATTTTAATGTATTCCTTTTTATTTAACTTTTCGTCTTCTAACAATAAACTTAGATGAACTTTTATTAACATTTCTAGTTTTATAACCCTTAGTCGGTTTGCCCCATGGTGTTACTGGATGACGTCCTCCTGAACTTTTACCTTCACCACCACCTAAAGGGTGGTCGACAGGATTCATGGCAACTCCTCTAACATGAGGTTTCTTCCCCAACCATCTCTTTCTCCCAGCCTTGCCTAGACTTATATTAGAATGCTCGGAATTTCCTACTTCACCTATAGTTGCAGAACAAGACAAACTAACCATTCTTATTTCACCTGACGACAATCTGAACTGAGCATACCCTTCCTCTTTAGCCATAAGTTGTGCACTTGCACCCGCACTTCTCGCAATCTTGCCGCCTCCTCCTGGCTTCATTTCAATATTATGACAAAGAGTCCCCATAGGGATCTTTGATATGGGAAGAGCATTGCCAATCTGTATTGCAGATTCAGGACCAGATAGTAGAATCTCCCCTACCTTCAAACCATCCGGAGCAAGAATATATCTCTTTTCTCCGTCTTTATATACCAATAAAGCAAGTCTCGCAGTACGATTTGGATCATATTCTATCGAACTTACTTTTGCAGGTATTCCTAATTTTTCTCTTCTAAAATCTACAACTCTATAACGGCGTTTGTGTCCACCACCTCTATGATAAGCGGTTATTCTTCCTAAATTATTCCTTCCCCCACTTTTTGACAATCCTTTAGTCAAAGTTTTCTCTGGAGGATTCTTGGATAGATCATCCCTCGTCAAAATACTTTGGAAACGCCTACCTGGTGACGTGGGTTTATATCTTTTTACTGGCATCCTACTATCCTTTTCTGATTATGTTGTTTCAAAAAACTCAACATTATCACCTTCTTTCAGAGTAACAATTGCTTTTTTCCATGAAGACTTTACGCCAAGTTGCCTACCAACTCGTACTTTTTTCTCAGGCATCTTGACTGTATTAACATTTAAAACTGTTACATTAAACAATTCTTCTACTGCATTCTTTATTTGTATCTTATTTGATGAATTCTTAACTTCCAAAACAATTTTATTTGACTCTTCGCTTATGGATATACTTTTCTCCGTTACGCAGGGTCTTACAATAATCGAAGTTGAATCCATGATTTAACCCACCAATCTTTGCTCTAATTTATCCAGAGCAATTTTATCTATTACTAAAAAATCATGTTTTATAACATCATAAGGATTGATACCTTTAACAGGTATCTTATTGATTTTTTTTAAATTCCTTAAAGACAGCCCGAAATTCTCATTATGATCTTCGTAAACAAATAATATTTTTCCGGAAACATTCATTTTATCAAGTATTTTTAAAAAATCAGTAGTTTTAGAAGTATCTAGATTTAGCTGATCTACTAACCTAAGTTTATTTTCGGAAAATTTTAAATTTAAAACGCTCTTTAAGGCCTTTAAAGCAACTTTCTTATTAACCTTTTGTGTATACTTTCTTGGTTTAGGTCCAAAAGTTATACCTCCATGTCTCCATATCGGAGACTTGACATCACCAGCACGTGCTCTTCCACCACCTTTTTGATTCCAAGGTTTTGCACTAGTTCCGTGAACTTCACTTCTAGTTAGCGTAGAATGAGTGCCTAATCTTCGATTAGCTAGCTGAGATTTTATAACTTGATGCACTAAATGTAGTTTCACTTCTCCATCAAATAGAGAATCTGAACACTCCAATTCATCTTTAGATAAATTTTTTATATTTAAAATTTCAATCTTTGCCATAAATTCCTCAACCACCTCTAGCCATACGTTTAGAAGCTTTTAATGGATTCAAACTTTTTTTGATTTCCTCTTTTACCCCTGAATCTTTCTTCTTTCCTTTTAAGGAATCCCTAACTATCAATAAAGAATTAGTTCCTCCCGGCACAGAACCACGAACAATTAAAACGTTTTTTTCGGGGATAATATCTACTACCAATAACCCCTCTACCGTATTTTTTTTATTTCCCATTTGCCCGGGCATTTTCTTGCCCTTAAAAATTTTTGAAGGCCATGCTGCTTGACCCACCGAACCTAGTCCACGGTCAAACATTCCTCCATGTGTTGCAGGACCACCGCCAAAGCCATGCCTTTTCATTCCTCCAGCAAAACCTTTCCCTTTTGAAATTCCACTAATATCAACAAAACTACCTCTATCAAAAACTGTCACATCAAGAATTTTACCTTCAGATAAATCTTCTTTATCTGATGGTGAAGGCACTTCTTTTAAGTAACGAAATGGTTGTATTCCTCTACTTGAAAAATGAGAAAGTTCTGCTTTTGTTAAACCTTTCTCTTTTGTAGGAATAAATCCTAACTGCAACGAATCATATCCTTCTTTTTCGACAGTTTTCTTTTGAACAATAGTACATGGTCCAGCCCTAAGAACAGAAACACCAATAGTTCCTCCATCTGGAGAAAAGATTTGTGTCATCCCAACTTTATATGCAAGCAAATAATTATTTGTTGCATTTCGTTTCTCTTCTTCTACCTGCTCTGCAGCCACCTCTTCAGTAGGAGCACTTGTCTCTTCTACCTGCTCTGCAGCCACCTCTTCAGTAGGAGCACTTGTCTCTTCTACCT
>CAYWAX010000176.1:0-4055 GCA_964456425.1 uncultured Nitrospinaceae bacterium
AACAAGAATCTCATTTGTGTGTTCTCCTAGAACAGGAGAGGGTTTTCTTATAACGCCTGGGGTTAAAGAAAGTTTCGGAGGAAAGCCTAACACTTTAATAGGACCTGCCTTGGGATGCTCTATCTCAACGCACATATCTCGAGCTTTAATTTGTGGATGAGAAAATGTCTCTTGCATATTTAAAATAGGACCGCAGGGAACTTTTGCTTCATCTAAGATTTTTATCCATTCATCCCTATTTTTCTTTATAAACTCTAACTCTAAATCTTTCGCAAGCTGCTTATATTTTTCTGTACGTGAAGCGTTTTCTGCATAATCTGGATGTGTCAGATATTCTTCCTTTCCAATTGCTTCACATAATCTTTCCCAGCTTTTTTGATTTGCAGCACCTAGAACTAAATATCCGTCCTTGCATTTTATTGCTTGGTATGGAGCTGTCATTTCATGAGCTGAACCTCTAGGAATGGGAATTTCTCCTGAAGGAAAAAATTGAGAAGACGCCCAAAAGGTATACCCTAATCCCGAATCTGTAAGGGAAGTATCAATAAACTGTCCCATTCCTGTTTTTTGTTTATATATATAAGCGGATAGAATAGAAAATGCTGTATAGATTCCCGCATTTAAATCACAAATAGGAACTGGTATTTTAGAAGGGGTTCCACCCTGCTCTCCAGTAAAACTCATAAGGCTAGAGAGCCCTTGAGAAACTAAATCAAAACCCCCTTTTCCAGAGAAAGGACCTGTTTTTCCATATCCCGAAATAGACGCATAAATAATAGAATCATTTATCTTCTTAAGATCATTATAGCCTAATCCCATTTTATCGATTGTTCCAGGCCTTAAGTTTTCAATAAAAATATCACTTTTTTTTATTAGTTCTTTTAAAAGCTTTATGCCCGATTCTTCTTTGAGGTTGACTACTATACTTCGTTTGTTCCGATTAAGATTCATGAAGCCGTGTCCTTCTCCACCATCAAAATAACGACCCATATCTCTCGCTGTATCTCCGCCCTCTGGATTTTCTACTTTAATTACATCAGCTCCCATATCAGCTAATAAGCAACCGCAAAATGGGCCTGCCATTACCTGACAAACTTCTATTACCTTCATTTCACCTAAAGCACCATTATTCATTTAATTTTTTATCTCCCATTAAAATCAGGACTTCTCTTTTCAAGAAAGGCGGCAACGCCTTCTCTGAAATCTTCAGTATCAAAACATTCAAATTCTTCATTGAGGTTTTTTTCTGACAAAGAGTTAAGACTTGGATCTGTTAAGATTCTTTCTACAAAACTTTTATGCCACATATGTGCTAATGGGGATAAGGAAGCAATTCTTTTTGCTAAATCAAACGTAGTTTTTTCAACTTCATTATCAGGAACAGTTTGTGTTAAAAATCCTGCAGATAACATTTCTTTAGAAGTAAAAAGCCTTCCTGTAAAAAGCATTTCTATTGTTTTCGCAGGTCCAATTTTTTGAACAAAATGTCTTAACTCTGAATGTCCTGCCACTAAACCAAGCTTAGCTGCAGGGATGCCAAACTTACTGCTCTCTCCTGCAATTCTCAAGTCGGTAGTAGCAGCTAATTCTATTCCTCCTCCTACACAATATCCTTGAATTGAAGAAATAACAGGTTTTGGAAAGCTACCCACTGTTTTTAACGCTTCCCAAAATCCAGAAGATGCATAATTTTTAGCTTGATTTGAATTAAAACGTTCCTCTGCAAATCTAGATATGTCAGCACCAGAAGAAAATGCTTTGTCTCCCTCTCCTTTAAAAACAACAACACGTACCGAATTATCCACGGACAACCTAGAGATTACTTTATGAATTTCCGCCCACATTTCTAATTCTATTGCGTTCATTTTATCAGGTGCGTTAATAGTTATAGTCGCAATAGAATCTTTTTCATTACAAATAATTTTGTTTTTTGAACTCGACCCCATTTGTTTAACATCCCCCTTAATTAAACTATAGTAATTACTGGCAGAAATCTTAAAATAAACAATATAAATATGTTTAAGTAAAAGCTATGCCGTATTTTAGAAAGTGAAAAACTTGAGAGACCTGCCATAACTTAAAAAATAAAAAATTAATTTACAGAATCATTAAATTCTTCCAACCAAGCCATTTGTATAGATTCAAGCTTTCCTTCGGTTGATTTCATTGCATCATCATTGAAACTTTTAAGTTCACAAACCCAATCATGCAAATCTGTAAAACGAACTGTAAGAGGATTCACGTTCGGCATTTTTTCGAATAGCGCTATAGCTATGTCTTCGGGATCATCCCAACCAAATTGTTCCAATTTAAAAAATCTCCCTCTTAAGCATGAGCTGCCTCTGGTCCTTCTTGTACTAAGTTCACATTCCAAAATGGAATTTCCACTTTAATTAAGTCGGACGTTTCCTCTTGTAAAACGGCCTGGCAAGCTAGTCTACTACAAAGTTCTATATCTCTAGCATTATCTAACTGATCCTCTTCGTCTTCCGTTGCTTCATTAAAACAATCTATTCCTTCACGGATCTTAATATGACAAGATGAACACGCGCAAACACCGCCACATGCATGATCTAAATCTATTCCATTCCCTAAGGCTGCTTCTAAAATATTTTCTCCAACTTTAATTTCGATTGTTTTTTCTTCTTCTTTTATAAAAATTTTTGCCACATGACCCCCCTTTAGCCCAATGAAAGATAAAATATCCGATTAATCTTTAAGAGCTTCACTTAATTTTTTATTTTCAAGCGCAGACTTAAGAACATCGTCCATAATTTGATCTGCAAACGGCATCGTTATCTTGTTTAATAAATCAATTTTTTCACGAATAGCGCCAGGATTATCTCCCTTACATTCTTTCTCAAGTTCGATAATAACATCTTTAATTTTTTCAATGTCTTCGTTGCTTATCTTAACGCTTCCAATATTATCGAGAGCGCGAATTGTCGCAATAAGAATCGTTTGTGCTTCGTTTCTGGATTCCAATAATTGGCGCATAAGTATATCTTCCTCCGCATACTCAAAAGATTCTAATAAAATATTTTCTACTTTTTCATCCGTTAAACCATAAGAAGGTTGCACTTCTATAGTTGTAGCTTTTCCACTTCTTAGGTCCCTAGCAGTAACGTTGAGTATGCCATTTGCATCTATTAAAAATGTTACTTCAACTCTTGGGATGCCAGCTGCCACAGGATCAATCTTTAGAAGAAACCTGGATAAAGATCTGTTGTCTTTTACTAATTCTCTCTCTCCCTGAAGCACATGTATATTTACTCCTGTCTGATTATCTTCAGAGGTAGTATACATTTCCTTCGCACTCGCAGGAATTGTCGTATTTCTAGGCAGAATCCATCCCATTGTTCCTCCTATCGTTTCTATACCTAAAGAAAGAGGAGTGACATCTAATAAAAGCATATCTTTTCTGTCACCGGATAGGATTTGACCTTGTACTGCTGCTCCCAAAGCAACAACTTCATCAGGATTAATTTTAGAATGTGATTTAATTTCAAAAAAATTCTCCGCTGCATCTTTTACTAAAGGTAAACGTGTAGAACCACCAACTAAAATTAATTCGTCAATATCTTTTTTTGTTACTTTTCCGTCTACAAGAACTTTTTCGCATGCATTTATAGTACGGCGAATAATTGGAGTAAAAATAGATACTAATTCTTCTCGAGTAATTTTAATTTCATACTGTTTATCCGTATCTATAGGATTGTCCACAAAGACTGTTTTGTAATTAATTTTCTCAGTCGAGAAACATATCTTTATTTCTTCTGCCAAGACAATCAATTTAGAAATTCCCTCTGGTGAATCATACAGATCTATAGAATATTCTTTTATTAATTTTTCATTTATCAATTCTGACAACGATCTATCAAAATCATCTCCTCCTAGGTGTGTGTCTCCACCTGTAGACAATACCTCAAAAATGCCATTTTTTACGCGTAGAATAGAAATATCGAAGGTGCCGCCACCTAAATCATAAACTGCTATAACGCCACGATTTTTTTCATGAAGACCATACGCAAGAGAGGCTGCCGTAGGTTCGTTTA
>CAYWAX010000177.1:0-3991 GCA_964456425.1 uncultured Nitrospinaceae bacterium
ACCGCTACGCCCGTAGAAGCAGAATTTAGAATTGGGCATCACCGTGCGGTAATGGGTTCTGTTACAGCAGTTGCAAGAAGAATGGGTTATTTTGATAAAACTTTTGGAAAAGGGAATTACTCTGTAAAGCAGTTTCCTCAGGGTAAATTAATGAGACAAGCTATTCTTGCAAATTCACTTGATGTTGGTGGTGCTGCGGATAGAGCGTTTCTTTCTGCTATTTCTAAAAAAGCAAAAGTTAAAGGGATTTTCAACGCAAATTATTGGTGTAAGTCCAATAAACTTTTGGCACCACCTAAGTCACCTATTAAAACTTTAAAAGATCTTAAAGGTAGAAAGCTTGGTATTGGTAAAGCTACTGGTTCTTATTTTACACTGAGAACTTTTATTCTTCCTAAATACGGAATGACTACCAAAGATTTCACAACCGTTAATATGAATACTGATACTAGAATGGCTGCACTAAAAACTGGAATCGTTGATATGATCGGTTTGAATAATCCACAAGCTGCGATAGCTATCGAAAGAGGATATGCTCGTACGGTAGAAACATATTGCCGTTATGCAAATAATCTTTGGATTATGATGGGAAACTCTAGAACTATTAAATCGGATCGACCTGGTATGGTGAAATTCATTCGTGGATACGTTAAAGGAATGGTACTCCATCGTGATAACCGTGAAAAGTTTGCTAGAACCTATCATGCTCATATGATCAGAAAAGGTGGAAAAGTTTCTTTTTCCGTGATTAAAGCTTCTGTAAGTGATATTGATTTTGCCTTGTCTCCAAATGAAACAGATTATAAATGGTTTGATTATATGGGAAAAGTTTTACTTAAGCTTAAAAAAGCGAAAAGAATCGTTGATCTTAGATCAGAAGGTATGGATCTTAGTATGATGAAAGAAGCTGTAAAGGCTGAGGGTTATAAATAGGTCTTAATTTGCTTATTTACACAGCTGTTTATAAACGCTGCTCCTTGAATTAGGAGCAGCGTTTTTTTTATTCAATCAAACTATTTTTAGAAAGGAAGATAACTTGGAATTTAGTAAAGGAACTCTACAGAAACAACTTTATGTATATTTCACCAAGCCCGTCAATGGAATGGGTCCCATAATGGAAAATTTAAAAGATCATCTGGCTTTCCAGATTGAAATAGAAAAAAAGGGAATTATGTTTGCTGCTGGACCGCACAGGGAAAAGGATAGAGAACACGAAGAGGATAGTTGGGCTGGAGAAGGAATGATAATTATACGTGCAGATTCTTTGGAGGAAGCAACTAAAATTGCAGAATCTGATCCAATGCATTCAAGTGGGGCTAGAAGTTTTACTATAAAACCTTGGCTTATGAACGAAGGTAAATTTTCAATTGAGATCGATTTTTCAGATAGAGAAGTAAAAATCAATTAAGGATTTGACTTTATTTTCGTTCATTGTCTGCAAGATAACGAAATAAATTCTACGATATTTTGCGAAATCAGGCCTAGATGTTACGGTAGTAAAAATTCATTATTTTTTTTCATCACTTACCCGGAGATTATCTATGTCTGGCAATGTAAATGATGTCCTGCTTCCTGGTCGCGGATTACCTGGAAAAGAAAGTAGAAAAGCGCAAGGCAAAGGATTTAAGCTGTTAGGCCATTGTGATTTTGGTGGAATGGGTAAAGGTGATGTGATGCAGATTATTTTGCATGGAGATTATCTTCTATGCGGTCATATCGGATTAAGTAGAGCTGGTGTGAGTGTAGTCGATGTTTCTAATTCGTCAAAGCCGAGACTAGTAAATCAGATTTCAGCACCCCCCAATACACATAATACGAAACTGCAAATCTCAGGAGATTTGATGATCGTAAATAATGAGCAATGGGATGTGGGTGAAGAGGGTGCACATAGAGCAGGAATTGATGTGTATGATTTGTCAAATTTACCTGAATTAAAACATGTTTCTTTTTTTCCTGTTGGAGGAAAAGGGTGCCATCGAATGTGGTTTATTGACGGGAAATATGCATTCTTACCTGGAGATGATGATGAATATCTAGACCAATTTTTAAGAATTGTGGATTTGCAAGATCCAACAAAACCTGAAGAAGTTGGAAGATGGTGGGTCCCCGGAATGAAAAATGAGGAAGAAAGAGATTGGTATCATATGACCAATCATAGAAAAAATAAGAAGGGGGAATATATAAATACGCAAGGAATGCCTCAAGGAACTCATCCAAAACGTGTTGCACTCCATACTCCCTATGCTGTTGGAAATAGAGTTTATAATGCTTGGTGGGATTCAGGTCTCATTATCTTAGATATAGATGATATCTCTAATCCAAAATTTATCAGTCATCTAGATTTGCCTGATCATGAAAGTGCATCAACGCATTCAATTTTGACACTGCCAGAGAGGGATTTACTTGTAGTGGTTGATGAATTTATTTCTTATGACTGCGAAGATATGACTAAAAGAATTAGAGTGGTGGATATTAGTGATGAGAAGAATCCGAAAGTAATTTCAATGCTTCCAGTTCCAGAAGGAGATTATGTTGACCACGGAGGAAGATTTGGTCCTCACAATCTTCATGAAAACAGACCAGGTTCTCGAATAGAGACGAACCTTGTATTCCAATGTTATTTTAACGCAGGTCTTCGGGTCTTTGATATAAAAGATCCTTATAATCCTTCTGAAGTAGCACATTATGTGCCTGCTACCCCGAATAGGGCACCGGTTAGAATTTGGGATGATTTTCATGTGGTGCAAGTACAGGTGGACGATGTATATCTTGCACAGGATGGAAGAGTTTTTATAAGTGAAAGACTTGGTGCAGGAGTATGGATTTTAGAGCAAGAATTTAGTTAAAAAAAATTGACTTGAGACAAAAGATAAGTTGCATTAGCCGCAAATTTTTGAGGAGCAAATTATGAGAGCTACAGTTTTCTAGGTATTTTTGAATGTATTGGTCTTACTAATTTTCTATTGGAAATCCTACAATGCTGCCCCATTCAGTCCAGGAACCGTCATAAATTTTTACATTATCCATTCCAAGAATATATTTTAAACAGAACCATACAAGTGTAGCCCTATGGCTTAATCGGCAGTAAACGACAATTTCTTTATCAATTTCTTTATCTGAAGAGACGGAAATTCCTGTGCTATTCAAAATAGTTTCTAATTCTGTTGCATCTTTGAACGTGTCATTCTGGTTTAGAAGCTCTGCATAGAATAAATGTTTTGCTCCAGGAATACGTCCATGTCGTTCTGCTCCGTGGTCAATGCCTGGTTCTGGTTTGACTCTTCTCCCAGAAAATTCTTCTTCAGATCTTACATCTAATAGAATACGGTTGCTGTTAGTGAGATTCTCCTTCACATTATCTCTTCCAACTCTGCTAGTGAAATCTTCTTCTTGTTGAAGATATTCACATTTTGCAAAAGTACGAATTTCACTTGTAACCTGTAATTCTTTTTCGATCCAATTTGTACGAGAACCATCCAGCATGATTATATTTTTATGACCGCACATCGATAAAACCCAAAATGCATAAGTCCCATATTGGACTCTATCGCTATAAAGTATGATATTTTGATCTTGATTAATGCCATTTTCCCCTAATTGTTGAGCCATTTCAGAATTTGTCGTGAATTGTCTATCTGTTTTGTGCCATAGTGATTTTTTCCAAAACCAGACAATTGCCCCAGGGATATGTGCTTGTTTAATCTTTGCATTCGAATTAACTTACTAATTATAATATTCCATGAATAGATAGAAGATAAGATTAATATAATGATAACAGATTTAACAACTAAATCGGCTCTTAAAAAAAGAGAAAATAATGAAAAGTCAACACTTTCTGATGCTAAATTTGATGCAATTGTTATTTCTTCCATAATTTATTCCTCTTCATTTTCATTATTAATTTTTTTTATATCTTTTACTTTTTCTAAATCGCTACTATGAACCATAACCCAAAAACCAGGTCTATTTTTTTCACACAAAGCTATAACAG
>CAYWAX010000178.1:0-3952 GCA_964456425.1 uncultured Nitrospinaceae bacterium
AACATTGAAAACGTTTTGTGTGCTTCTATAAGAAGCATATCCAGTAAATTCGCCGAATGGTCCTTCAGGTTCGTTAACATCGGCTAAAATTTCACCTTCTAAAATAATTTCCGCACCATAAGGAACTTCTAAATTGTTCGTAGAACAGCGAGAAACTCTATAAGAATCACCGAAAAGACCGCCAATAACTTCATATTTACGAATATGGGGAGGAAAATGGTAAGCCATAGATCCCATATAATGAATAGGATGAATACCGATTGCAATAGCCGCTGGTAAGGACTCTCCTCGAGATTCAGCTTTTTTGTGAAAATGATACATTCTTCGTCTAGAATGAAGAGACACCCCAAGTTTATTTTTTCCATTTAACATTAGTCGATGGAAGCCAGTTGTGTCCACACCTGTCTCAGGATCACGTGCAGTAATTTGTCCGGCTGTTATATACGGAGCTGCATCAACTTCGAAATGAAGAGGGATCGGTAAATTATTCAGATCAACATCCTCTCCTTCAAAAAAAACTTCTTTCCAAGGAGGATCATTTTCAACTTTTACAGGCTTGTAATCCTGACAACGATCTTTGAATGTAGTCGGTAGTTCAGATGGATTAACTTTAAGGCTTGCAGCTAGAAGTTTTCTGTTCCCCGCTATATTAGTAACAACAGGATAGTTGAATCCTTTGACATTTTCGAAAAAAACAACTGGACTCTTCCCTACACTTTCGAGTTCAAAAACAGTCGCAGTAATGTCTTCACGACTTACTGGCAATGTGACTCGGACAAACTCTTCAGGAAATTCTTCCTCTACCATATTCAGAAAATCTCGAAGACTTTGTCCAATCATATTGGAAACTCCTGATTGAAAAAACTACTGAATAATTCTTTTATTAAGAAACTAAAAAAACTTTATTTTTTTTGGCACCGTCCCTAAAAATGAGGACGATGCCAAAATGTAAAATTTATTTCAACCAACCTCTTTCTTTATAATATCTTGCGGCACCTGCATGCACTGGAGCACCCATTTGCGAAACTTTCCATCCAGTTTTCTCTTGTTTGAAATTACGCAAACCTTTATGTCCAGCTCGAAGATCTTTGATATTACTGATTAATGATTTAACTATTTTGTATGCTACATCATTTGACATCTTAGTTGATGCAATAACACAAGTAGTAAATCCAAAAGTCTTCTTAGATGAAGTTTGACCAGGGAAGGTATTCGCTGGCAAATCTGCTTTCAAAAATCCAATATCGAGCAATTTGTTTCTATACTTATCTTCAACCCCTAAGAATTTAAGTTTCTTTTTGATCGCTATTGATGTTAGTGCAGGATGTCCTGCATTTACCGTATGGCTTAACATATTTGCCTGACCATCTGCCATTCTACTCTTAATTGCACCAAAACCAGTATGAGTAACAGACCCGCCATTCTTCTTTAAGTGCGCGTATGTTATTCCATGTGCTCCTAACATTGCACGAGTAGCCCACTGACCTAAACCTCCACGTGGAACAGTTATATAATTCACAGGCACTGTTTTCAGATCGTTGATACTAGAAACTTTTTTGTTGGTTGTAACGATTCCAAGGTAATATTGATCAAGACCACCAACTAAACCTCTTAAGTTAGTAAAGGCTTTCTTGTATGCAACTTTTCCTTGAACAGCCCAACTAGCAGCTACACTAAAAGTAAGAGCTAAATCAAATTTTCCTGTCCCTACATTGATAGGATTTCCAACTCCACCACCTTTAGAAAGTGGGTCTATCGAAACTCCTGTTTTTGCGTTATTAACAATATTAGCCATGGTTGCTGAATACACATGCCATCCACTTCCTTTTTTCCAACTTCCCATCTTAAGTCTGTCAGCAGCACTTACATGTGAACAAGCAATGAATAAGAATACTACTACAAATGCAAACATTCTCTTCAAGTTCAGAAACATTTTGCCCCTCCCAAAAGTAGAATTAAAGAAACTTATGAGGAAAATGAAACCCAATTAATTATTTCGATAACACAATCATAAGATAAGAAGATATGATTATCAACTTTCAAAAAGGAATCACGCTACTTTTCATTCTTATTTCTAATAAATAAAATTAGAAATATACTGACCAAAAGTCCTATTCCTAGAAAATCAGTTAAATTCTCTGATACTACAAGTAAAACTGCACAAACGAAAAATAAAACTCTCTCCCAGTATCTTAATGTTTTAAACAAGACTCCAGATATAGATACTGCGAGGGAAGAAACACCCAAAATACAAGTGATTGTAACCCAAATCGTCTCCCACAAACTTCCAATAAAGAGCATAGATGGGTTGTATACGAAAGCAAAAGGAACCAAAAATCCGGCTAGAGAAAGTTGAAAAGCTTTCCACCCAGTCTTAGTTAAGTCGGAATTTGCCACACCGGAAGCAACATACGCAGAAAGTGCAACAGGGGGGGTTAACATTGACAAAATAGCAAAATAATAGATAAACATATGAGATGCAAGAATGGGAAGTCCTAACTTCGATAGAGCAGGCCCTAACAAAGTTCCTGACATTATATATGCTGCTGCAGTTGGCATTCCCATTCCCATTATTATGCAGGCAAACATCGTCATACATAATGCTGGGAAAAGCATCCCCTTAGATACATTAACAATTAAGCCAGAAAATTTTAAACCGATTCCCGTATCATCCACTACTCCAACAATCACTCCCGCAATTGCACAGGGAATCGCAACAGCAATTGTCATTTTTCCTGCTTTTTCTAGTGTTTCAAAAATTCCTATGAACCCAAGTCTAGTAGATTTTCTAACCCAACTAAGTACAACAACACCGATAGCGGCAGAAGTAGCCGACCACATCAAAGTGAATCCGGCAATCATATATCCCACAATTAATACAACGGGGAGAAGTAATAAACCACGCTCAACAAGCAAATCTCTTAATACAGGCATTTCATCTTCTGAAAGACCGCTCAGTCCGAGTTTTTTGGATTCCAAGTCAACCATCAAGAAAAGAGAAACATAATAGATAACCGCAGGAAGTGCCGCAGCAGCCGCAACTTGCAAATATGGTGTGCCAGTCATATCAGCAAGAATGAAAGCACCTGCACCCATTATTGGTGGCATAAGTTGCCCGCCTGTAGAAGCAACTGCCTCTACAGCACCCGAATAATGTGGAGTAAATCCGAGACGTTTCATTAGAGGGATCGTAAAAATACCAGTTCCTACTACGTTTGCAGTTGCACTGCCACTTATTGTTCCCATCAAACTGCTACTCACTATAGCTGCTTTTGCTGGTCCTCCTCTAAATCGTCCTGTAAGTCGGATCGCAAGATCTATAAACAATTTTCCGCCACCTGATACATCCAAGGCAGCAGAAAATAGAATGAAATAAAAAACTACCTCAGCACTCACCCCAAGTGGAACACCAAGTAAACCTTCAACACTTAAAATCTGAAACTCGATAAATGTAGGCAATTCAATGAATCTGTGACCGAGATCTCCTGGTATCAGATGTCCAGCAAAATTATAAAGTAAGGCAAGTACAGCAACTGAAGTAACTCCCCAACCTAACAATCGACGTGAGGTTTCAATAATTAATAATATATAGATACATCCTGCCCAAATATAACGAATAGGTACTGGATCTACATCTCTTATTCGGTCATTCAAAAAACTCCAGTCGTTAAAATACATCATAGAAATAACAATACTTAAAAAAACTAAAATATAATCAAAAAAATGTATTGATCCATTTTTCTTGAAAGGCTTCGTCAAAAAAACAATTGACATCGCTAAACTTAGGTGAATCGGGCGCGAAATAAAGACATGTAACATACCAAAAAAAGCCCAGTAAAGTTGAGAAAATGACCATAAAATTGCAATCACAGAAACTGGATTTAAAAATCTCTTCATAAGAACCTCATAAACATTTTTTTGCTTTCAATTTCATAATTATTTCCAAGTTCTT
>CAYWAX010000179.1:0-3943 GCA_964456425.1 uncultured Nitrospinaceae bacterium
AAGAAAAGAGATTTTATAAACCACGACGATTACTTTCCTGCTCATAATGCTTCCAATATAATATTTCCCATTCACGACTACCTTCAAGTAAACGGCTAGAATATGAACTAAGAGTTCTTCTAACTTCTTCATCTATATCATCATCCAACATAAGTTCATTGATGATAGACCGTTGCACATTAGACCGAATTTCACCTTCTTCCACTATAAAATCAACATCAGAGTTTTCTTTTAGATCATCCATTAAAATATTTGTAATATGATTGATCTTATCTCTACTTAAGCGCATTCAGAAACTCCACAACTTACAGAATTAAATTTCTTTCTCTAGCAATCCTTAATTTAACCATAGAGAACATTCGACTATAGTCAACATTACCCTCGTCCATTTCGTCCTGAAATTCATATAAAATTTCTTTTACTTCTTCATTTAATTTATCTTCTACGAGAAGATCTTCTTCTATAACATTGGAAATTCTAGTTCTAACAACGTCGATCTTCATTTCAGGTGAAATTAGTTCTTTGTCTAAAAGACGCATTACGATTTTATCAGATATTCTATCTATCATTTCTTTTCTTAATCGCACAATAATCCTCTATAAACAAAAATTATAAACCAAAAACGATTAGAGTGTAACGCATGTTAACGGATACATTCTACCCTAGCATTGATTTCTATCAAAATATCATGGATTTATTTTGCAATAGATTTTAATTACATCTATTAAAGAGTTCAAAAATGAGGCCTATTCTTTGAAGATGGGTTCCTATCCGGATCCCTTTAAGCCTATTACCATGACAATCTGAACCACCCATTTTCAATAAAGAATAACGTTCTGCCAGACGAGAATAATGATTACTATCAGCTTTACTCTGTGAGGGATGATCAGTTTCTATACCGGATAATCCCGCATCTACAAATTTTTGTATAAAATCGTCAGAACTACTCAAATTAGGATGGGCCAAAGTAACCACCCCTCCTGATTGTTTAATCATTTCTATAGCCTTTTCAGATGAGATACAATCCAATTGAACATAAGCAGGACATCCTTCTCCTATATATTTACTGAAAATTTCCTCTACACTTTGAACTAAACCTTTTTTTAAAAGATAGTGGCTGAGTTGTCCTCTAGTAATACTTGACACTTTTTCATAAGTTTCATTAAACTCATCTTTATCAAAATCTATACCGAGTTTTATTAATTTATCTATCATCTCAGACATCCTAATTTTTCTGGAAATAGTATATTTTTCAACTAAGGTTTTAATTTCAATAGAATCTGGATTAATAAAATGTCCTAAAAAATGAAAAATCTTTCCTTTATAGGAAGTTGAAACTTCAATTCCATGAATTAGAAGAATATCGGATTTTATGGCTTCGTCTTTCGCATCTTCTATACCTGCTACTGTGTCATGATCTGTAAGTGACAAAGCTACAAGATTATTTTCTTTAGCAAACTTGATAACCTCTTTTGGATTAAGTAATCCGTCAGAAGCATTTGAATGTATATGAAAATCTACACCTAAAAAATCATCAGAATATCTATGTAAAGACTGAAGATCTCTACCAGTGAAACTTTTCATAAAACGATCCTGATAAAATTATAAAAAAAACTAAAAATCCTATTTATGTATAGGGAGAAATAAAGAAAATTATATAAAAAATATTATGACGCCTTAGTCCAAGAAAGATTATTGTATTTTTCCTGAACTAATCTATGAGCATTTTGGATATCTTCATCCAACATAGAATAACTATCAAAATGAATGTCGAGAACTTCTTCAAATCCTTTTTTCAATTCCTCTGCAACAGAATCAAATTCAAGTTCTATCCCAAGTATTTCAAAAATACCAAGACCATTTTCCACACTTATATTTTCATTTTTCTTGGATTGAAATAAGTCAGACAACCTTTTTTCTGATGACTTGAAAAGAATATTTCCATGTTGAATTATAACTTCTCCTTCTCGAAATTGCGCACTACCAGAAATTTTATAACCTTGACATAAAATTTCTCTAACTGAATAAGTTGCAAAACATGAAGGACTTGAAGTGTACACTTTTTTCTCAGGAGAAACAAAATCTGAATTGACTCCAAGTTTGCCTAATGCATTTTTCAAACCATAACTTATTTTCTCATAAGTCTCTGAGATTTTTTTTCCCAAAATATCAGAAGTTCCAATTATAGAATAAGTTAATTCATAGTCATGCAGAACTGCTCTTCCACCACTTATTCTCCTACAAACATCGAAACCTGCTGACAAACACTTCTCTAAATTAAAGTCTGATTTTATAGTTTGAAACCTACCAACTGTAATCGTTGGTTTACTCCATCCATAAACTCTTAAAAAAATAGGAACAGGCAATTTTTCTTTTTTTTGCAAAAATATTTTTTTGCAATTTTGAAATAATGCTTCATCTAAAGCCATATTCCAGGCACCTGTTTGGTATCCCGTATTCAAAAAATGAGCTGAAAAGCAAACCAATTATTTCTCCTCAGCTTTCTTTGAAATTCTCAATTGGAAGACATGAACAAATAAGATTTCTGTCTCCGTAGGGATTGTCAACCCTTTTAACCGGAGGCCAATATTTGTTTTCTCTTACCCATGTCAAAGGAAAAACTGCTTTCTCTCTTGTATAAGGATATTTCCAATCTTCGACAGAAATATCTCTGGAAGTATGAGGTGCATTTTTCAAAACATTATCAAATTTATCCGACAAACCATTTTCTATGTCAATTATCTCTTTTCGAATCTCTATCATCGCTTCACAAAATCTATCAAGTTCTTCTTTTGATTCACTCTCAGTAGGCTCTATCATCAAAGTTCCAGCGACTGGAAAAGACATTGTAGGAGCATGAAACCCAAAATCAATCAAGCGTTTAGAAACATCTTCAACTGTCACTCCTGTTTGTGTTTCAATATCTCTCAAATCTATAATACATTCGTGAGCAACCATACCTTTCAAGCCCTTATATAGGACCTCATAGTGACCTTCAAGTTTTTTTGAAATATAGTTCGCGTTTAAAATTGCTACTTCAGAAGCTTTTTTAAGGCCAAGACCACCCATCATTTGTATATAAGACCAAGAGATCGGCAAAATTCCTGCGCTACCCCAAGGTGCAGAAGATACAGTATACCCTCTGTCTTCTGAAGAATATTCATCCGTAGAAAAATGACTTGGCAAAAAAGGCACAAGATGACCCGCAACACCAATTGGTCCCATTCCTGGACCTCCTCCTCCATGAGGAATACAAAATGTCTTATGTAAATTCATATGAGAAACATCTGGGCCAAAATCTCCGGGTCGGCATAAACCTACAAGGGCATTTAGATTTGCGCCATCCATATATACTTGTCCGCCATTAGAATGAACAACGTTACAAATATCTGAAATTTTTTCTTCAAAAACTCCATGAGTAGAAGGATAAGTCACCATCAAGGCTGCTAAATTAGACGAATGTAACTCTGCTTTTGTTTTGAGATCATCAAAATCGACATTACCATCTACATCACATTTAACTACGACAACTTTAAAACCTGCCATCACTGCACTTGCTGGATTTGTTCCATGAGCAGAACTAGGAATCAGACATATATTTCTATTAATTTCTCCACGTTTTTCATGATATTTCCTAATAACAAGTAACCCAGCATATTCTCCTTGAGCACCAGAATTGGGTTGAAAAGAAATTCTTGAAAATCCGGTTATTTCACATAATTTTTTTTCAAAATCTTTCAGAAATATTTCGTATCCCTCACACTGACTAGCAGGAGCGAAAGGATGTATCCTATTAAATCCCTCCCAAGTAATAGGTATCATTTCTGAAGTAGCATTAAGTTTCATTGTACATGAACCTAGAGGGATCATAGATTTTGTGAGTGAAATATCTTTTTCCTGAAGTCGAAAAATATAACGAAGCATCTCAGTTTCTGAATGATAT
>CAYWAX010000180.1:0-3921 GCA_964456425.1 uncultured Nitrospinaceae bacterium
GGAGATTAAAATGGTAATTAAGGCCACAAGAAAAAGAAATTGGTTTGCTTACTTCTCTGATAATTATCGTTGGTCTTTTATTACATCTATTGCTCTTATGAGAACCACCGTTGGGGCTTCAGACCCATCAGAAATATTTGAAGTATGTAGAAAAATAGAAAATTCTAACGGAAGTGACAAATCTTGGACAAAAGAGTGGACAAATATGGGAGAAAAAATAAGAAAACTTGCTCTTGTTGAAAAAAGAAAGAAACATTTTCTTTCTGCATCTTCTCATTTTAATAGAGCGTGTCACTACTTCCAAATGGCTGATAGATTCGCCTTTCCCAAGAATAAAGTTTCAAACGCTACATACAAAAAATCTATCGATTGCTTTCAACAATACACTCAACTAACAGACGCTCCAAAAATTGAATGTGTAGAAATTCCTTTTGAAGGGAAAAAAACTTTACCTGCATATTTTATTCATGCGCAAAATACTCGAAAAGAGAACCCCCCTGTAGTTCTTTCATATACTGGTTTTGATGGAACCAAAGAAACATCATTTGTGCTTGGTGGACTAGCTCTTGCAAGAAGGGGAATGAGCGTTGTTGTACCAGACACTCCAGGAGTAGGCGAATCAATTCGATTTAGAAAAAACTTTCTCAGACATGATTATGAGGTTGCAGCCTCTGCTATCATTGATTGGCTAGAAAAAAGGAAAGACGTCAATGCAAAAAAAGTTGGAATAATGGCCTCTAGTTTAGGAGGGTATTACTCTCCACGTTCTGCTTCAATGGAGAAAAGGATTAAAGCATGCGTAGCATGGGGTGCTATTTGGGATTACCATAGAATATGGAAAAAAAGAATAGATGCCGCTTTCAAAATACAACTGCCCTCTCCTGGCAATCATCTAGCATGGAGTTTTAATGTAAAAACTGCCGAACAAGGATTAGAAAAATTAAAAGATTTTAAGCTTGATGGTGTTGTCCAAAAAATGAAATGCCCTTTTTTAATTGTTCACGGAGAGGATGATCAACAAATCCCACTAAGTGATGCAAAAAAACTTTATTCTGCATCAGGTTCAAAAGATAAAACTCTTAAAGTTTTCAATGGAGATAATGGAGGTTCTCAACACTGTCACATGGATTACCTGGCCCCAGTCGTTCCGTATATGGCTGATTGGATGTCGGAGAAACTTTCTTAAAAGAAATCCAAAATCTCCCATCTTCTTCTAACTAACTTGCCTTGTACTTTTCTAAAAGTGTATAATTCGCCACTCGGCGTACCCGATATTACGTAAAAATATTTAATTTCTCGTATATCTAACACAAGTTAACTGATGAATTTGCTGTTAGAAAGGCGTTTTATAGGTTTTAATGCTAAGAATGAAGGATAGTTTTATGGAAAAAAGAGGATTGTACAATCCTGCATATGAACATGATGCCTGTGGCGTTGCGTTTGTAGCTCATTTGCATGGAGAAAAATCTAAAAAAATTGTCGACAATGCACTTACTGCTCTTAAGAACTTAGATCATAGAGGGGCATGTGGTTGCGAGGATAACACTGGAGATGGAGCAGGTATCCTGATTCAAATACCTCATAAATTTCTTAGTAAAATTACAAAAGATGAAGAATTCTCTCTACCTGAAGAAGGTAAATATGGAACTGGGTTAGTTTTTCTTCCAGACGAAGTATCAGACGCGGAAAAATGCAAATCAGCCTTCAACGAAATTGTTGAAGAAAATAACGCAAAGATACTCGGATGGCGAGATGTCCCTATCGATTTATCAAGTGTGGGGGAAACTGCTAAGGGCGCTGCACCAAAAATAGAACAAATATTTATTGGAAATTTTGAAAACATAGATACCCAGATGGATATTGAACGTCGTTTATATGTAATAAGAAAATGTATAGAACATAAAATTTTAGACTCGAAAATGGATTCTAGTGAAGATTTTTATATACCTAGTCTCTCTTCCAAAACCATGATTTATAAGGGAATGCTTCTTACTGAACAAGTTGAAACCGTTTTTTTAGACTTGCAAAATCCAGAAATTGATTCAGCTATTGCTCTAGTTCATTCTCGTTTTTCAACTAATACTTTTCCGTCTTGGAAATTAGCACATCCTTACAGGTATATATCTCATAATGGAGAAATAAATACAGTTAGGGGAAATACAAATTGGATGCATGCCAGACAAGCTCTTTGTGACTCAGAATATCTCCCTGATCTGAAAAAGGTCCTTCCAGTTGTAACTGAAGGAGGAAGTGATTCTGCTGTTTTCGATAATGTTTTGGAATTCCTTTATATGGGCGGGTATGAACTACCCCACGCAGTATTGATGATGATTCCTGAACCTTGGGCTGGGCACAAACTTATGAGTAAAGAGAGAAAATCTTTTTATGAATATCATGCCTGTCTAATGGAACCTTGGGACGGTCCTGCAAGTATTGCTTTCACGGATGGAATATCAATAGGTGCTGTTTTAGATAGAAACGGATTGCGTCCATCTCGTTATTACGTAACAAAAGACGACCTCGTTATCATGGCATCAGAGGCAGGAGTTCTAGATATTCCGCCTGAGGACGTCTTGATAAAAAATAGGTTGCAGCCTGGCAGAATTTTTTTAGTAGACACTTCGCAAGGCAGGATCATTGATGATGAGGAGTTAAAAAAAGCATATACAGAAAAATTTCCCTATGATGAATGGCTCAAAAATTTAATACACATCAATGATATAAGACAAAGTTCTAGTGATGAAGTTAAAGAAATTTCATCTCTGCAAGATAGGCAACGAACTTTTGGTTATACAAAAGAGGACTTAGAATTCTTTTTGGCTCCAATGGTTCAGGAAAAGAATGACCCTATAGGTTCCATGGGGAATGATGCATCTCTTGCACTTTTGTCTAACAATTCAAGACTTCTTTATGATTACTTCAAGCAGCTTTTTGCTCAAGTTACGAATCCTCCACTCGATGGGATAAGAGAAGAACTAGTAACACAAGTTAGTGTTACGGTCGGACCACAACAAAATATTTTCAAACCATCTGCTAATTCTTGCACTCAGATCAAACTTGATACTCCAATTCTAACAAATAAAAATTTAGCAAAACTTAAAGATATCGATTTGCCAGAATTTCAATCCATTACTCTTCCTATCCTATTCAATCCTGAAGAAGGAGAAAAAGGGCTTAGAAAATCTTTAGACGAACTATTTAAAGATGCAGATAATGCAATTGCTTCAGGGAAGAATCTAATTATTCTTTCAGATAGAAACGTTTCGGAAAAGATGGCACCCATCCCTGCTTTACTAGCTACTTCAGGATTACATCATCACCTTGTTAGAAAAGGTACACGGACTAGAGCAGATATTATCGTTGAAACTGGAGAGGCCAGACTAGTACATCATATGTGTGTTCTCTTAGGTTATGGTGCAAAAGCTATTAATCCTTACCTCGCAATGGAAACTATTGAAGACCTTATTAAAAAAGGGAACATTGAAGAGAAAGACCATAATATCGCATACGAGAACTACATTAAGGCATTAAATAAAGGGATTTTAAAAGTTACCGCAAAAATGGGAATTTCTACAATACAGTCCTATACAGGAGGACAGATTTTCGAAGCAGTCGGATTAAACCAAGAATTTGTGGACGAATTTTTCACCTGGACTGCTACTCAAATCCAGGGAATCGACCTCAATTTAATTGCGGAAGAAACTTTATCACGACATAACAAAACTTTTTCAAACCAGCCTTCAGCAAATCCTGAACTTGATTCCGGTGGGCTTCTGCAGTGGAGAAGAGACGGTGAATATCACATGTTTAATCCACAGACTATTTTTAAGCTTCAACATGCAACATCATCTGGAAACTATGAAATCTTTAAGGAATACTCTGAATTGGTTGATGAGCAAAGTTCTAATTTAGCAACTCTTA
>CAYWAX010000181.1:0-3913 GCA_964456425.1 uncultured Nitrospinaceae bacterium
ATTCGTATCCTCTGAAACAAAAGATGCAGATCTTTTTTTAGTGCTGCGAGTTTTTACAGAAGATTTCAAGGAAATTACCTTTCAAGGAGCACTAGATCCTCATACACCGGTAGCGCAAGGATGGCTTCGCGCTTCTCATAGAAAGTTAGATCCAGAATTGAGTCTACCGTACCGGCCCTATCATACTCATGATGAAAAACAGCCTTTAACTCCTAATGAGATATATGAACTGGATATTGAAATTTGGCCTACTTGTATAGTCATACCCAAAGGATACCGCATTGCTCTATCTGTTAGGGGAAAGGATTATATCTATCCTGGCGGTGCAGATAGCGGTCTTTCGAATATGAAGAATGCATTTACTGGTTGCGGACCCTTTCTTCATAATGACCCAATCGATAGACCTGCAGACATTTTTGGAGGAAACGTAACCCTTCATTTTGACGAAGGAAAAACACCTTACGTTTTACTTCCAATTATTCCATAGAAGATTTCCTGGATAGATTTATTATTTCAAAGGGACAATACCTTTTGTAGACACATCGTCAGATTTGACTGAAATAGCTTTATTGAAATATTCAAAAAGTTTATTTAAATATTTAACATTAACGACCGTATTGTTAATATCACTAAGATCTTGTTGATTGTTAGATGGCAAATCTAACTCTATAAACCATAGAAACCTTTTATTATCGTGATTAGCAACTGCAAAAGCATACGCTATTTCCCTGGTTAACTTTTCAAATTTAAATTTGCCCTCGATATTGCTATTTGTAGATTGAATCTTTAAAGATTTAATACTCTCAATGAACTTCGTGATCCAAAGGCTTTGCATCTCAAGTAGCGGTGTATTTGTCTTGGCAAATTTCTGAATTTCAAGAAAAGTATTTCCTTTTTTATTCTTCAGATTCTTTAACTCTAACTCTATCTTTGTTTTCTCTGACAAGGATGAATCTGAACGTTTCTGAGCAACCTCAACAAGTCCTTTGAAAAGAATTTTCTTTTTCTTCAAGCTCTCCGTATTTATTTTCATTTGTTTCAGACTGAATGCTGAAGAATTTAAGGTTAGCTGAATACTAGAGATGCTTTTTCTTAATTTTGTTATTTTTTCTCTTTGTTCTTTTGTTAACTTAAATCCAACAACATCTTTTTCAGCTTTTGAAATTTCTTTTCTTTTCTTTTTCAAAAAAGCAGTGGAAATTACTGAAATATTCTTCTTTTCGTTAGAAAAACTCGTTTTTCTTTGAATGATTTCCTTCGTAAGATTTATTTGTCTAGACAATACTTTCTTGATCCGGTCGTTTGTTTTTTTCAGAAGACCAGAATTATTTATTTCTTTTTTGAAAACATCAGCAACTTTTTGTTTTTTATATCTCCATCGTTTTATACCTTTAGTACGCATATATTTGCTACTATAGGGATTGTAAGAATGATAAGTAGAAGGGTCACTTAAATATGCTTTTTTAATAACAACTTTAAATGCGCTTGGATCGTATCCACCCATTTTTTCAAAAAATCTTAATGTATCTCCTTGCATTCTTCTTCTGGTACGCAAATAAATACTTTTTGATCTGAGCATTCTCTTTTTAGGTGCTATTCCATATACAGTTTCTCTATATTTATTTGTACTTTGCGGATACCAGATTCTATCTAATCCATATGCTCCAAAATCTGAAAGCTTAAACCCTGAATTTCTTAATGAAATATTTTTATAATATAAATCAAATTCCATAGCTCTGATTGCTTTATCGCCTTTGTTTTCAACAAAAAAAGTAAGCTGAGGAGTACAACTTCTGCATGGTTTTCCTAATTTATTAACAACGAGAATTTTATCTTGGACGTATCCCCAAAAGTATTTGGAAACAAGGGATTTCTGACTTTTTTCGTAACTTTTTTTCAAGTCAGAAACTTCATTTCGGATTGATTTTATTCTTTGTTTGAATTTATTCATATCAAAAGCATATGTTTTTTTAGCAGCCACTATTTTTTCATTCATTTTACTAGTCAATTTTACAAGTTCTTTTTTTCTTGTGATCAGTACCGCTGATAAATTTCGTTTTTTTACTTCCACCAATTCATTGAGTAATTGTAATTCTTTCTTTAAATCAAGAGTCTTCATATTCAATTGATAAGTTTTCTTCTTATTTTTAAGTTCCGCTTCCTCTGTAGCTTTTGTGCTACTAGAGAGTTCTTTAAGATTCTTTTCAGTTAGTTTTTTGGACTCTGATAGTGCAATTTTATTTTTTTTGATTTGAGAGTTTATATTAGATAACTGTTTTTGATTTTTGTCGATTTCTTCTTGGAGGAGTTTCCTTGCATACTTTTTAATCGCGACTTTAGACTCGTTGGAATATTCTGTAAGGCTCTTCGATATAATCGTATCTATATTATTCCCAAGCAGATATATCTTAGTTCCAGAAAGTCGGGCAATACTTTCACCCTCTTTCATATAAATAGTACCTTCAAGAGTGAAAAGTTTTTCGCAAGAAGTGAGAAAAAACAAGGAAACAATGAGCAAAAGAATATTAATATTTTTCTTCAAATTTAGTCCAGGGTTATATAATTATAGTGTTGGATCTATAACAACTTTTATAACATTATCAGTTTTTTTCTCCATCATCAAAAGCGCTCTTTGAACTTCTTTTAATGCAATATGATGCGTAAGCATAGGTTCAAGAGAGATTTTTCCGCTTTCTACTAGTTCTAAACAAGGCTCAAATGCATGTGGATGGCCACGAGAACCTTTTAGAACCATTTCCTGATCTTTGAATTCTACAATCCTGATAGTTTTTTGATTATCTGAAAATGTTCCTACTACTGTAATCTCTCCACTTTTTCTCAAAAGTTGAGTTGCTAATTGCAATGTTTTATCCTGACTGCCCCCAGCTGCTTCTATTATTTTGTCTAGTCCTAGTCCATTCGTATATTCTTTGGAAATTTCTACAGGGTCTGATTCATTTAGATTTACAACAATATCTGCACCTAACTCTTTCGCTGCAGAAAGACGGTAGTCAACTACATCAAAATGGATAACAAATGATCCTAGAGATTTAGCAACACTGAGTGCACATAAACCTATTGGTCCCGCGCCAATAATCCCTATCTTGTCTTCTTGAACTACATCAGCAATATCCTTAACGGCATGATAAGAAACACCCATAGTCTGCATGATCGAACCTATCGGATAGGAAACTTTCTCTGGAAGTGGAACAATACAGTCTGCTGGTGCTATTAAAAATTGTGAATATCCACCGTCTTTGGTAAAACCAATAGATTCTGCGTTAATACATAAATTAGGTTTATCGTTTGAACAATATACACATTGACCACAAGGTATGTGATTTTCAATGCAACAACGCATATCTATCAGACTTGGCTCAACATTTTTTCCGATTTCAACAATTTGACCTGATATTTCATGTCCTAGAACTCTTGGAGGATGGACTCTAGAATGGTGACCGTTAAATGCATGTAGATCAGAGCCACAAAGTGCACAAGCCTTTACAGCAACGAGAACTTCGTCTTTTTTTAGCTTATCAAAAGTTTTTTCTACCAATGAAACAGTCCTAGGCTTTTCAAGAACCATAGACTTATATGTTTCTAATTGCACCATAAGAGAATCATGCTTTCATTTTTTTAATGTATCTTAAGTCTTTCAGGTTCAATAATTGCTTCCACTTCAATCTCTATCATTGCATCAGGAGGTCCAAGTCTTGAAATTTCAATCAGTGTGCTTGCTGGACGGCTATCTTTGAAATACTTAAATCTTTCGTCAGAATGTTTATAATATTCCATAATATCGGTAACGTATGTTGTAGATCTAACTACATCATTAAAATTTGCTCCTGCGTGGGCTAAACCTTTCTCAATATTTTCACAAGTTACTCTAATTTGAGTCCGCATATCATTTACG
>CAYWAX010000182.1:0-3893 GCA_964456425.1 uncultured Nitrospinaceae bacterium
TCCTATTCCTCAATGTTACTTCCTTTAACTTCATTGCATCAAATAAATGAGACAAATCAGAATCCTCCTGACATAAAAATCATATATAAATTAAGGAGTTGATCTCCTGGCACCACCGTCCATATAAATCGAACTTCCAAACACATAACTACATTTTTCAGAAGATAAAAATGCAACTACTGGACCAACTTCTTCGGGCTCACAAATTCTACCAGCAGGTAAAGAAGAGCCAATTTCTGACAAAACATCTTCCACATCTCTTCCTTCTTTTTTTGCTCGAGGTTCATAGATGTCTCTAGCTCTTTGCGTATTAGTCATTCCTGGACAGACCGTATTAATCAAAATTCCTTCCCCAGCAACTGCATCGGAAATTGCTCTAGTCATATTTAGAATCGTAATATTAGCCAGACTGGTCGGAATATTCCCTCTTGTTGGACTGGTCCCCGCTCCTCCTGCAACATTTATAACACGACCCCATTTTTTTTCTTTCATATAGGGGATTACCATCTGTGCAAGTCTAAGATAACCATAGGACTTGAGACCAAGAGCATCATCAATAAGAGACACATCCAAGTCAAGAATATCACCACCCTTAGCTGCTCCAGCACAATTGACCAAAATATCAACACTCCCAAATTTTTTAATGCAAGTATCAACTACACTTTTACAACCCTCATGACTCGAGAGATCCGCAGAAACAAAATCTGCACTTCCGCCTTCTTTCTCAATTTCCGAAACTGTTTTCGAAAGCAATTCTTCGTTTCTAGCTGTAATTAAAACGGTACTTCCTTCTTTCGCAAGTTCGATCGCGCATTCTCTTCCTATGCCCCGACTAGCTCCAGTCACTATTGATATTTTGTTTTTCAAACCTAAGTCCATCTGCATCCTCCTAAAAATATTATTCTAGGACTACCTGACAAGGATTAGTCGCTTTATATTCTTCTTTTTTATGAGTAATCTCCATTGCTTCAGGAAGCTTTTCTATTCCAGTAACTTCATGAGTAACAAGTGACTTTAAATCAACTCTGCCGCCTGCAACCCAATCTGCACCCAAACTGATAGTATCTCTTCCATGACCCTCAGGAAAAAGCCAGTTAATTCCCTGGGTTCTCATAAATACTGGATCTATATTTACACTGCCAACCAACCCTGCAACCTGGACTACTTTCCCTCCGATTCTAACCATCTCAAATGCTTGCTGTTTAGTCTCATGACCTGACAAACCTTGATCTGGATTTCCGCCTGCGCATTCAAAAACAATATCTACGCCCTTTCCCTTTGTTGCTTTGAGGACTTCAGATACAGCATCCTTTTCTACTGCATTAATAACCAAGTCCGCAGCAAACTTCTCGCTCAAACTTAAAGCTTCTTCTTTAACATCAGTCACAAAGACTGAACCAGCACCACACATACGAGCAGCTTGAAGAATGTAAATACCCATAACTCCTTGACCAGTGACAGCAACACTGTCGCCAACAGAAATTTTTGAATCACGCACTGCTGCTACAGCTGAAGAGAAAGGCTGAAGACATGCCACTGATATATCATCTAAAACATCAGGAACTTTCACTAATCCTTCCTCCGGAAGAGATATCATTTCAGCAAATGCGCCTGGAGTATTTATTCCAACATGTATTTTATCAACACACCAAGGGTCTTTTCCCTCCTTGCACCAGTCACAGACTCCACAAGGAATATGTCCTGAAGTACAAACGATATCTCCCTTACTTAAAGTTGATACTCCCTCTCCAACTTCGATAACTTCTGCGCTCATTTCATGCCCAAGAAGTTGAACTGGAGCATGTTCCTCTAACTGTTTTTTGAGAAGCGCAGAATTAATCGTACCTATGCCCAATGCTCTTTGCACATCAGTAATACTTGGTTGAACCCTACGAATCTTACAAACTGCATAACCAGGCTTTGCTTTAGGATCAGGAACTTCCTCTAATCTCATATCCCCAAAATCGTGAAATACCCATGCCTTCATAACTTGTGAATCCTCAAAATTTGTTTAATATATAGAAACAAAAAAAGACTTTAACATTTTTTACACATGAGTTACACATGAGGAGAAAACAATAATGCCTTCCAATATCTTTAAGTATGATACTTTATTCACATTTATTGAAAATATTTTTACATCTCTTGGAGTATCTCGATCAAATTCAAAAAAATGTGCAGCACAAACCTTAGATGCAGAACTTAGAGGTGTAACTTCTCATGGATGCGTTCGTCTTAGTTCATTTGTAGAAAGATTAAAATCGAAAACAGCTAATCCTAAACCAAAAATTAAATATATAACAAATCTTCCATCTTATTCTCTATTGGATGGAGATAATGGATTAAGTGCTATCGTAGGTGAAAAAACGATGAAAACTGCTATGAAGAAAGCAAAGGAAGCGGGTTTCGGTGCTGCCGCTGTAAGAAATTCATTGCATACTGGTCATATTGGTTATTTTGCAGCTATTCGGTCGGAAATCTAGCTCCTTGGGGAGGATCTGAAAGGATGATCGGAAATAATCCAATTGCATTTGCAATTCCGTCCAACCAAAAGTTTCCAATAATTTTTGATATAGCTACTTCAAAAGTTGCAAGGGGTTACGTTATGTTAGCCGCAAAAACAGGAGATGAAATTCCTGAAGGATGGGCTTTAGATAAAGAAGGAAAGTCTACTACAAATCCAAATGAAGCATTAAAAGGAACTATGGTTCCTTTAGGTGATCACAAGGGGTACGGTCTCGCATTAATGTTTTCTTTTCTCACTGCAACCTTGTCTGGAAATACATTTGACGGGGATCAACCAGACTGGCTAGAAACAAATAAATTTTGCTCCCTTCCAATGCTTTGTATTGCAATAGACCCTCAACAATGTCTTGGCAAGGAGTATCAATCTAAAGTAGATTCCATTGTAAAAAAAGTCAAAAACTCAAGTCTTGCTCCAGGCTACGATGAGATTTTAATTCCGGGAGAAACTTCAAATAAAAAATATGAAAAAAATTTAAAAAACGGATTGCAACTAAATACAAAACTAGTTCAAGAGATGAACCAACTTGCAGAAGAGCTACGAATCAACAAATTGAAAACTTACTAAATGATAATGGCGTTGAAGGTTTAATAAATTTCACATACTATTACGAACTATATTCCAAATTATATTTTGAAACTTAGCAAAATTTCAAGGAGACAAAATGACAGTCACTGCAATGATAATTGAAAAAGGAGACCACGTCGCTACCTGTCTATCGAAGGTAAAAAAGGGCGACAAAGTAAAACTTATGATTAACGGAAAAACAGGAAAAACGATTAAAGCTAATTCTGCAATTCCATACATTCATAAGATCTGCATTTCTTCTATTTCTAAAGGAGAGCACTGCATGAAGTATGGATTATCAATAGGTATAGCTACAAAGAACATTAAAGTTGGAGATTATATTCACGTTCATAATATTGAGAGCGCCCGTGGTCGTGGCGATCTTGAAGTTTAAGTAAAGGGATAAAAATGAAAACAAAAACATCAACAAACAAGAGATTAAGAAAAACATGGTGGGGATACCCTAGAGAAAATGGAGACGTTGGATCAAGGAATTATCTTCTAATTTTAAGTGGCACACTTTACGCAAATCCAACTTGCGAACGTGTCGCTAGAACTCTACGTCATAGCATAGCAATCACTCATCCTCTTGGGAGATGTCAGATAGCTCCTGATTTGGAAAGAACTTTCGAAACACTTGTTGGACACGGACAAAATGCAAATGCAGGCGCAGTTATTGTAATTGATCATCATAGAGAAGAGGGTTGCACTTCTGATGAAATTGCACATGAAATAGCAAAAACAGGAAAAAGAGTTGAGGCAATAAACATTAGAGAAAGTGGCGGGGCAATAGAGTCTACTG
>CAYWAX010000183.1:0-2786 GCA_964456425.1 uncultured Nitrospinaceae bacterium
CTACGTTTCCAAACATTTGAATAAATCTTCTATAACTGTCATATGCGAATCTAGCATTGTTAGATTGTTTAGCTACTGCCTGAACAGTTTGATCATTCATCCCCAAATTAAGAACTGTATCCATCATACCTGGCATTGAGGTGCGCGCACCCGAACGCACACTAAGAAGCAAAGGTTTTTCTACGCCACCAAATTTCATGTTCATCAATTTTTCTAAGCGTCTTATTCCAACTAGAATGTTTTCCCAAAGAAATTCTGAAATTTCTTCTGTTTGCAAATAATCAACACATACTTCCGTGCTGATAGTAAAACCGGGAGGCACAGGAATTCCCAAGTTTGACATCTCTGCCAAATTAGCGCCCTTGCCACCCAATAAATGAGTTAAAGAAGAGTTTCCATCCGTTTGATCAGAACCAAATGCATAAAGCAATTTCTCTGTTCCTGACATAACAACTTCCTCTCTCAATGGGCTGATTTACACAAATAGGTATATAGCATATTACTTACTTCTGTATTTTTGTAAAATCACAAAGTAACGAAAAAAAACTTCTCAAAGATCTCAATAAATTAAGTCTATTTTCTTTTATAAATTCGTCTTTATCCATTATCAACACATTATCAAAAAAATTATCAATTGAAACTGTCATAGTACACATGATTTCAAAAATATCTCTGTACTCTTTCTTTAATTTTTCTAGCGAGAAAATTTTATTATCCAGTCGAGACCCTGAAACATCATTAGCCTTTCGGATAGAAATATCTAACTGACCAAACAAGAGTTTTTCTTCTTGCTGAGCAAAAAGTGATTGATCTATTTTAGATAAACCAAAATCATTATTCTCAATTTTATGGCTTTTCCCACTATCGTTCTTCGTAATATTAAAAATTCTCTTACAAATAGCCGAACAATCACCAAAAACTTCTTCATGAATAATTTCTTCCAGTAACTGCAATTTAGCCAATGCTTCAAGTGGGAAATTCCATGAATTTTGATTGTCAATAGATAAAATAGATTCTACCAGATCTAATCTTTTTGTATTTTGCATTAAGAAGGCATGTACTCTACTAGAGAAAAAAACATACAACCTATCCTCAACTTCTTTTTTGTTTTCACTGAAAATATCTCTAAAACTTTTCATTGACTTTTCTATGACATCTGACAAATTCACTCTTAATCCAAATGAGCAAAGAATCTTTAGCATTCCAGAAGTAGTTCTTCTCAGAGCGTATGGATCCTCAGATCCTTTGGGAATATAATTTAGTCCAATTAGCCCTACGACAGTATCCAATCTGTCTGAGAAAGAGACTATCGCACTTTCTTTAGTCGAGGGTACAGAATCTCCATCTCTTATAGGTAAATAATGTTCATAAATACCCTTTGAAATTATTTCATTTTTACCCTGAAGTTGAGCGAAATATTTTCCCATTACTCCCTGTAATTCTGGGAATTCATAAACCATTCCACTCGTCAGATCTGCCTTACATAAACTTGAAATTTCAATAACATCATTTTTCATACTTTCATTTTCTGGATAAAATTCTTCGCAAAGGGAAACACTCACTTGAGAAAAACGAATAACTTTCTCCATGCTCGTGCCTAATTTTGGATGATAAACCACGT
This sequence comes from uncultured Nitrospinaceae bacterium, assembly GCA_964456425.1. Classification (GTDB taxonomy): domain Bacteria; phylum UBA8248; class UBA8248; order UBA8248; family UBA8248; genus UBA3496. The sequence goes on from CAYWAX010000183.1 coordinate 1,622, forward strand.
CTCGAAGTTTCTCCGCCATGGCTTCAAGTGAAATTTGCAAATCTTTTTCCCAATAGAATTCAGCATCTTCCAATCTTGCTTGAACAACTCGCTCGTACCCTTTCTTAACAATATGTATTTTATCAGTTTCTATATTACTTACCGCGACAAATTTAGAAGTAATATCTCCATCACATTTCAAAGCAAAAAAACGTTGATTACTCTCTAAGGTATTCACAATGACTTCTTCTGGAATCTTCAAATACCTTTCATCAAAGTTACATTGAACTACTGTTGGCCATTCAACTAAATTTGATACTTTTTCGATTAAAAATTCAAATTCTTCCTGCCCTAGAGCAGGAACACTATCTAAACCAGAAGCCGTTTTCAGGACCTCTTTTTCTATTAACCGAAAACGACTATCAGGATTTGTTTTCGAAGAAATAGGATTAACAAAATTTTCATTCAATTTTTGAATATAATCATCAAAATTTTTAACTTCTATAGAAGAATCCGATAAGAATCTATGACCAAAAGTTTTATTACTAAATTCGGGAAGACATGAAACAACTTCTTCGAATTCTTTGTTGCTTAATTTAATAGGAACAATTTCTTCTCCATACAATGCTAAAATCCAACGAATAGGTCTTACAAATTGAAAATTACCTCTTTGCCAACGCATTGATTTAGGTGAAGACAAAGACGTAATCAATCTTAGTAATACAGAAGAAAGAAAATCAACTGTTTCATTTCCTTCATGAAACTTCTCCAAAAATAATCTATCCCCTTTGGGAGTTTCTTTAGTTTTAAGATCAGACAATACAACATTATTCTTTTGAAGAAATGAATGTGTTGCCTTTGTTGGTTCGCCTTCTTCATCAAACCCAATTTTTGTAGGAGGACCTAGAATTTCTTCTGTATAAGATTCTTGAAATTCTTCTAATCCTAAAACATGCAAGACCATTCTTCTTGGAGTTCCAAAAACCTCTAATCCAGAAAAAGAAGTTCTATATTCGGATAAAATAGAAGTAGTATTTTTTTCTAATTGAGACAACATATCTGTGAGATAAACAGATGGTATCTCTTCAGTTCCAATTTCAAACAATAAATCTTTTTGCAAATCCAACTCCTAAATAAAAATTTTATTTATAAATTTTCATTATTAGACTTAAATTTTTCAATTTCT
>CAYWAX010000183.1:2796-3874 GCA_964456425.1 uncultured Nitrospinaceae bacterium
TTTTTGTTCTACATCAACAATAAGCGGAAAACCTAGTTTATACCTAGACTTCAAATATGATTCTGCACAACCTTTAGCCATATTTCTAATCCTACCTATATACCTAGCTCGTTCACTTACACTAATAGCACCCCTTGCATCTAGGAGATTAAAATAATGAGAACATTTCAAAGTAAAGTCATAGGCAGGAAAAGAAAGATTTTCTTGTATTAATCTTAATCCTTCTTCTTCACACATATTAAACATTTCAAATAACATTTTCACGTTTGCAATATCAAAATTAAATTTACTGAATTCAATTTCAGTCTGCATATGTACATCACGATATGTAATATGTCGATTATTTGTATCTAGCCAAACAAGATCAAAAACATTATCAACACCTTGTAAATACATAGCAATTCTTTCAATGCCATAAGTAATTTCTGCTGAAATATCGTCTAAATCCAAACCTCCTGCTTGCTGGAAATATGTAAATTGAGTTACTTCCATTCCATCTAACCATACTTCCCACCCCAACCCCCACGCTCCAAGATTAGGAGATTCCCAATCATCTTCAACAAAACGAATATCATGATCTGAAGTTTTAATACCTAAAAACTCTAAACTCTTTAAATACAGATCCTGAACATCGGAAGGAGACGGCTTTAGGATAACTTGATACTGATAATAGTGCTGGAGTCTATTCGGATTTTCACCATACCTGCCATCGGTTGGCCTTCTACTCGGTTCAACATATGCAACATTCCAGGGCTCTGGGCCTAGAACCCTCAAGAATGTAGCCGGATTCATAGTACCCGCACCTACCTCAATGTCATAAGGTTGCTGTATTAAACAACCTTGATTAGACCAAAACTCTTCTAACTTAAGAAAAATTTCCTGAAAAGTAATCACAGCGCTACTCAATGAACTCTTTATGTAATAGTTTCACAGCATTCTCTGAATGATTAGTATCAATTATTACCGAAATTGAAATCTCAGAAGTAGAAATCATTAGAATATTAATTTTAGATTCGGAAAGTGCAGAAAAAACTCTTGCTGCAACTCCTGCCTGGCTTTTCATTCCTATTCCCACAAC
>CAYWAX010000184.1:0-3783 GCA_964456425.1 uncultured Nitrospinaceae bacterium
AAAGCGGTACGCGAGCTGGGTTTAGAACGTCGTGAGACAGTTCGGTCCCTATCTGTTGTGGGCGTAGGAGATTTGAGGGGAGCTGACCCTAGTACGAGAGGACCGGGTTGGACGTACCTCTGGTGTTCGAGTTGTGGCGCCAGCCGCATCGCTCGGTAGCTATGTACGGAAAGGATAACCGCTGAAAGCATATAAGTGGGAAGCCTACCCCAAGACTAGATCTCCCTGGACTTAGTCCCTTAAGGCTCCTTCTAGACTAGGAGGTTGATAGGCTGGATGTGTAAGCACAGTAATGTGTTAAGCTGACCAGTACTAATTGGCCGTGAGGCTTGATCGGATTTAATAAATACGATGATTATTTCAGAAAATATAAGCTATCTACCATTGATTGTAATTCAAAAATTTAATATTCCCGGTGACTATAGCGGCAGGGCCACACCCGTTCCCATCTCGAACACGGAAGTTAAGTCTGCCAGCGCCTATGGTACTGCGGCAATTGCCGTGGGAGAGTCGGTCGTTGCCGGGTTAAAGATTTAAAAAAGCTCTGCCTTTAGGCGGGGCTTTTTTAAATTATATTTTTTGGTACTTTTCCATTAAAAAAATCTGCAATACTTTTAGAGGCAATGCTAGCTACTTTTTCTAAACATTCGAACGTTGATCCGCCTATGTGTGGAGTGATTATCACATTTGGTGATTTTAAAATTGGACTTTTTGGATCTGGTGGTTCATTTTCTAAAATATCTAATGCTGCTCCAGAAATATTTCCTTTTTCTAGTTGAACAGATAATGCAATTTCATCAATTAAAGCTCCTCTTGCAGTATTAATGATGAAAGAACCTGCTTTCATAACTTCTAATTTTTTTTTATCTATTATGTGATGTGTTGCTTCTGTTAAAGGAATATGAAGAGATATTATATCTGATTTAGTAATTAAGAAATCTAGGTTTACTTTTTTAGTTGTTATTTTTGACATTTCTCTTTCGTTAACATTTGGATCGTATGAATAAACATCCATACCAAAAGTATTTGCAATATTTGCTACTTTTTTTCCTATTTGACCGAATCCTATAATTCCTAATTGTTTTCCATTTAATTCCATTCCATTCACTCTAGCTTTATCCCACATATTTTTATTTCTAACTTTTTCGTTTATTTCTGGAATTTTTCTAATAAGAGATATCATTAGTCCTATAGTTAGTTCAGCAACTGCATTAGAATTTGCTCCAGGTGTATTCGTTACAGTTACATTGTGTTTATTGCAAGCTTCTATATCTACTTGGTCCACTCCAGTTCCATGCACAGCTATTATTTTTAGGTTTGGAAGTTTTTCAATCATATCTCGCGATATATTGCCGCTTCTTAAAAGTATTCCTTCTGAATCTACTAATTCTTTTATAAAGAATTCTTTTTCTTTTAAATTTTGAAAATAAAATGGAAGCGGAACTTTTTTGATAATTGCTAACTCGCGAAGTGAATCTTTTATAGGTTGAATAATTACAGGAAGATTATCAGTAGTTGTAATTGAAACTTTTTTCAAATTATCCCAGAGAAAATTTTAAATATCTGAATTTGTTAATTGACCAGAAGTACCATATTCTTTTCTAGATTTTTCAATTGATAGAATCCCATTTAAAATATCATTCTCTATTAATTGAGTTGATCGTTCTCTAGGGTCTCCATAGCCACCACCACTAGGTACTTCCATAATCAATCGATCCCCTTGAGCAAGTACTAGCTGTTTTTTAGGATTGATAGGTCTTCCGTTATAGGTAATTTTTCCCGGTCTTCCATTTTTCCCGCCAAACAGTCCATAGGCTGGATGTTTGGTTCTCTCGCTTATGAAAGTTAGCAATATAGGTGTTTCTGATAACGATTTGACAATGACTTGTTGACCATTGCCACCTCTAAATTTTCCTGAACCTCCGCTATCTCTAATTGAAGTTTTCTTTTCAACCAAGAGGGGTACCATATGTTCTAGGATTTCAATTGGAGTGTTAGATGTGTTTGAAGGAAAACTCATACAACTTTGTCCATCATTTTTTGAACTTGCACCTTGACCTCCATGGAAGAAAAAATTTCCAGCAAAAGATTTTCCATCTGAAGTAGTTCCAGCGGCATTCAGAGACCAATTTGGACTACCACTTGCAGCCTGTACTAAATCTGGAACGGCATTATGCAAAGCTCCGAAAATAACTGATGGTATAAAATGACCTACCATAGATCTTCCATTTACTGCTGCAGGATATCTAGGATTTAAAATACTACCATCTGGAGCAGAAACAGAAATGGGTCTATAGTTACCGTCATTATTAGGAATATCTGGGAAAAAAAGGCACTTTATTGTATAGGCTGAATAAGCATATACAAAATTGAATACCGAATTGAGTCCCCTGTCTACTTGTGGAGATGAACCGGTGAAATCTATTAAAATACTACTTCCTCTGACCCTAACTTCTACTCTAATTATTAATGGTTCATTATAACCATCAGTTAAAGTTTGGAATCTATATTCACCATCCGGAATTTTCTTTATAGCATCTCTAACGGTATTTTCTGATCTTTGTAAAATAATAGAAGAAACTACTTCAAGATGTTCAAGCTTATACTCACTTAACATTTCGCAAATTCGTTTTGAAGCAATTTGGGAAGCAGCTCTATGTGATAAAATATCACCTTCTATTTGATTCGGTAATCTAACATTCTGTCTAATTATTTGCAGTAAACTATTGTCAATTTTTCCTTCAGAGAAAAATTTGCAAGGTGGTATTTGAACGCCTTCTTCATAAATTTCTCTTACTTCGGGAGATCTAAGTTTTCCACCTACGTCAGTAACATGTGTAGTAATTCCCACAAATGCTACTAATTTTTTCTTATAAAAAATAGGACTTAAAGAAGTAATGTCCTGCAATTGTCCTGTCCCTAACCATGGATCATTAGTTAGAATTAAGTCGTTTTCTTTCATTTCATCTTGTTTGAAAATTTTTAGTAATTCTCTTGCTGTTATAGGAATAGCACCAATAAAACTAGGCATTGTAGAAACTGATTGCGCAATTAAAAAACCTTTTGTATCTAATAAAACTAAAGCAAAATTTCTAGATTCTCTTATGGTAGTAGAAAAAGCCGTTCGTATAATTTCCCCAGCAGATTCTTCCGCTATTGCAACTAATCTACTCCAAAGAACTTCTAGGGTTATAGAGTCGATGCCCCTTCTGGCCATCTCGAACCTCCTGCTTAAAGAGTTATAATTAGATTAAATTTCTTGTCCATTGAAAATCTTGAACGGGGACCAATAACTGTAGTTGTCATTGGTTCTTCAAGCAAAGCTGGACCTTTATAAATTTGTCCAGGTTTTAATTGATATCTATCGTATATGTTAACTTTTCTAAATCCTTTAGTTTCGGGCAAATAAATTCTTCTTTGGCCTTTAATAGGCATATTTTTAGATGTATTTTTTTTATGTGCGAATTGAAAATCTATTTTTGGTTCTTCACCATATCCAAAGATTCTCCAACTAAAAACCTGTAATTTGACTTTTTCAATAGCAGAACCATGTTCATTAATGTATTTTTCTCTGAAGTTAGACTCAATTACTTTAAAATCATTTTGTGTTAATTTTCCATCTGGTATTGGGACTGTAATTGAAGATCCCTGCCCTTCAAAGCTAATATCAGCCATTCTTTCAATACGTATGCGTTTTGATGATTCTCCTGACTTACTAAGTAATTGAACACATTCTTTTTCTTTTTCCTCTAATAATTTATTTACTATCTTTAAATCTACTTC
>CAYWAX010000185.1:0-3765 GCA_964456425.1 uncultured Nitrospinaceae bacterium
TTGTTCCATAGAGATATCAAATCTTATAGGAGAAGAGAATAGGGGATTTCAGCAACTGATGTCTGCTCTTGAACTTGGAAGGATTCAAGTTGCCTCTAGAGCATTAGGACTGCATCGTGCCTGTCTTGAAGAATCTTTGTCATACGCTCAACAGAGAAAGTCGATGGGGAAACCTATTGTGGAGCATCAAGCGATTCAATTGAAACTTGCTGATATGGCGACTTCTCTAGAAGCGTCCAGACAACTTACCTATAAAGCTGCGTTAATGAAAGATAATAATCAGCGTTGCGATATGGAAGCAGGAATGGCAAAACTTTTTGCAAGTGATGCATGTCAACGTGCTTCTGAGATGGCTATTCATATTCACGGAGGTTACGGATATATTAAAGAACTCCCTATAGAAAGGTACTATAGGGACTCTATTCTTTTGCAGGTAGGTGAAGGTACTAACGATATACAAAGAATCGTTATTGCTAAAAGACTTGTCGAAAAATATCCTGTTGATTAATGTTTGTCGAAGATATTATTTGTATATAAATTTATACTGAAAGCTCGTCAGCAACTTCTTTTAAATCTAATTTGTTTAAAGTTTCGTTTGTTGGAATTCCCTCGGTATCCCACCCTCTGATTTTGTAGTATTCGTCTTTCATCATCTCTAACTCTTCGGGAGGGCAGTGCATTCCTTTATGTGGTCCATCAGGAACAGGTTCATGCATTACTTTGTGAGGTAGTGAATCATGTGTTCTGTTTACGCCTTCTCTTACTTGAAACGCTCTTTCTAAATTACAGATTCTTTCTCCAGTAGCTTCTAACTCATCACTTGTTGTATCCCAACCTGTAACCATATTTAGCATGTCTGCATACTTCTCGTTAATCATAGCTCCGTATCCACGTTCAGCTGTAAATCGACATTGAGTAATTGAGTCACCTACTGCAGTGAAATTTTGAGTTTTTACAGCAAATTCAGATTTTCCTTCGGTAGTGGTATTGTCGTGATCAGAGGCATACTGAAGGGTTGGTCTAGTATCGTGATGGCTTCCTCCTCTAGTTCCTGTAGCGTATCCAATTGACATTCCTTTTAGTACTCTTGCACTATGAGCAGGGAGTTCTAAGCCTCTCGATGCATACAGTAAGTTAATTGCATCCCCTCCAATTTCTTGAGCTAATCTTACACCCCCTTCAGCTAAAATATTCCCAAAGCCTTTTCTTAAAGAAATGTCTTCAAGTAGTTGAAGTACTATATCGGAATCTCCCCAAGAAAGATCAAAGCCAACGTCGCTCTTCTTAAGCATTCCTTTTTCAAAACATTCAAATGCAAGTGACATGGTTACCCCGGCAGAAACAGTGTCTAGACCAAGTTCGTCGCAAAGTTGATTTGCTCTAAGGAGTGTGCCAGGGTCACCAATTCCAAGCATCGTACCAAGGGCAAAAATAGTTTCATACTCCGGGAGTTTCCACTTTAGGCCATCAAATTTGCCACCTTTCATCATATAATCTGCACCACATGCAACAGGACATTTCAAACAAGTTGTATCTTTCTCATGAAAATTCTCCCGCATGTATTCACCGCTAATTGGTTCGCAGTTTTCAAAAATTTCGCTTGTAAGGTTTCTGGTTCCAAGTGCTCCAAGCTTGTTAATCATATTCACTAAGATAGGAGTTCCGTACTTATTTAAAGCAGCTGTTCCTGTTCTTACATCTTCCGCAGTATTATTTACATATTCTCTGAGTCCTTTCGAATCATATACGCTAGTTTTTGCTTTGCCTTTTAGAGAAATTGCTTTTACATTTTTACTACCTAAGACTGCAGCAATACCACCTCTTCCACTTATCCCATCTCTACTCTTTCTCCATGTGTGTGCCATAGCAGCATAACGAACTTGATTCTCTCCAGCTGGACCGATAGCTAAAACATCTGCTCCATTTTCTTTTTCAGAAATAGCATCGCATGTCTCACGAATCCATTTGCCGGCAAGCTCTTCCGCATTTCGAAATTCGACCCCTTCTTCTGTAATGTGAAGATAGAGTAATTTGTCAGATTTGCCATGAAGAACAATTGCGTCATGTCCGGTTTTTTTTAGTGTGATTGGCCAAGCTCCACCAAAGGTACTATCAAAAAATAGATCGGTAAGAGGGCTCTTCGTAACAGCACATGCACGACTTGCACTTGGGACAGCTGTATCAGTATAAGGTCCTACGGCGATTGCAAGAATATTTTCTTCAGACAAAGGGTCTAAATTTGCATTAAGTTTATCCCATAATATTTTTGCTCCTAGACCATTACCACCTAAATACCTTCTGGCAGTACTCTCATCCAAATCTTCTATGTGTGTAGATTGATTATTCAAATGAATATGTAATATTTTTCCTTGATATCCGTGCATGAATTATCCCCATTATTTTTTGGCAGTCTTTAAATACAAATTAAAATTTATACAAATAAGATTAAAATGAAAGTTCTTTTATGGCAACTCTAAAGTGCGGAAAGATTCAGCATAATTTAACCCTGCTTGTTTTCCATATTCTTTAGAACGTTCCTTTATTCTGGGAATGATTTCTTCGATATCCTCTATCTGACTTTTATGACATGCAAGTGCCTTCATTTTTAAATCAAAAAAATCTTCTATGTCAGTCCAAGTATCTGCATTTCCTGAATTTCCAAACATGGCTATTTTAGGTGTGAACGGAAAAAGTCCTTCCTCTGAGATTAGTTCAGGAAAAAAGTTTTCATTTCCACATGCCGGATAAAGAGAGTCAAAAACTGCAGCGGCTATTGATCGATGATCACCATGGTATCCTGGGAAACTGTCATAAGAATTCATCGAAGGATCCCCTGAAACTACTATCTCTGGTTTGAAAATTCTGATTAATCTAACAATTTCTTTTCTTAGTAATTTGTTGTTTTCTAATTCTCCATCTGAAAATTTAAGGAAGTGTACTTTTTTAACGCCTACAATTTTAGCCGCGCAAAGTTGTTCAGTTTCTCGTACATTTTGTCTTTTTTCTATACTAAGACTTTCTTTGCCGGTTCTATTGAAACCCTTGTCTCCACTAGTTGCTATGCAATATTCTACATCACATCCATTCTGTATCCATTTGGCAGCTGAACCTGCATATCTAAATTCAATGTCATCTGGATGCGCGACAATTATTAAAATTTTTTTGTTTTTCAATTTTACTCCTTAAATTTTTGAATATTTTTATACTAGTGAAGACGATAGAGCAACATCTAAACTGTACTTAATTATATTGTTGTATCGTTTGTAGTTTTATTCTGATATATTTTTGAAAATTTTTATCAAGGAGTACTTTTTTTGAAGCTTGTTATGTTGGGTACTGGCGCACCCCCACCTACAGTTGAAAAGAATGGTCCGTCTAATGGAATAATCTCAGATGAAAAATTATTTTTAATTGATGCTGGTCGTAATGTTGCTACGCAGGCAGTACGTGCTGGATTTCCTGTTGACCAGATAGACAATATTGTTTTCACGCATTTTCATTCTGATCATTATACCGGTTTTGGAGAATTTTTTATCTCTCGATGGATTATGGGTGCAAAAGAACCATTAAAAGTCTTTGGTCCACCTCCGATCGTTGAAATTGTGAAAAGGATGCTTTTATATTATGAATATGACATTGATCTTCGCGTAAATGAGGGAAAATCAAGAGTTGGCACTCAAATTGATGTGGAGGTGGTTTCTTCAGGTGAGACTTTCTCAGTTAATAATGTTGAAATATCTGCGGTTAAGGGAACTAATCACGGAA
>CAYWAX010000186.1:0-3741 GCA_964456425.1 uncultured Nitrospinaceae bacterium
CCCAAAAGACCAAACACTTCTTAGAACATTATCAATAAAATCTGATCTTATACGAGAAAGTTCTAATCCACCACAACCCTTAAAATGGGCTTCCTTAATAAGTTCTCCTCCATCTTGAAGAACTTTTTTAAAAAAAGGGATTAATTCATTTCTGCCTGAATCGTTTGGTTCAAAGAATTTAGCAGAAACATCAGACTCTAAATTTGATAATTCTATAAGAGATCTCATTTCCATATCTCTATCTATTTAGATTGCTTCGTCTCCACGTTCTCCTGTTCTGATACGAACACAATCATCCACATTTTGAACAAAAATCTTTCCATCACCAATTTTTTCAGTTCTAGAAGATTCAATCAATGTGTTAACAACATCATCTGCTTTTGAATCTTCTGATAAAATCTCAATTTTTATTTTAGGAAGAAAATCTACTACATATTCACTTCCACGATACAACTCTGTATGTCCCTTTTGTCTACCAAAACCTTTTACTTCAGTAATAGTCATTCCTGAAACTCCTGCGGAGCCAAGTGCAACTTTCACAGCATCCATTTTAAAAGGTTTTATAATTGCAGTAATTAGTTTCATGTCCCCCCCAATAATTTTCTAGTATAAAAAAATAAAGGCTATGACACTTTATAACATAAAAATTAGAAACCAAGTTAACAATCAAAATAAATTGCAAATTACAAACTTGCAATCAGAATAAGTTTTACATAGTATTCGTCCTAGTTTTTAAAAATGTTCGATCTTAAAACCAGGACTCACTAATATCTTTTTTCTAAAAGATAGAATTGAGACCAAGTATAAAAGGTGATCATAATGATATGTACAATATTAGGCAAAGAAATAGAGTGTTTCTTCGCCACAAAAGCAGAAAATGAAAAGAATAACTGTTCCTATAACGAATCAGGTTGCATGCCAATCGTAGATGAATGTTTAAAAGGAGACGAAGAAAAAGCTTGCGAAAATATTATCGATATGCCAAACGGAAAATATTGCACAAAGTTTCCTAATCCTGAAAGCCGTTGGGAAAGAGGACATTGTCCTGTTGCAACTCATGTAAAAGTTGATTTCTCAACTCCTATAGAAAAGAAACTAAACCCGCTAAAAGCTTCAAAACGAGCTGCTAGAGGAGATTAATTTAACTACAATCAAATATTTTTCCATTTTTCTTCTTAAATTTTTTTTCTAGAAAAATGATCGGTTCATCAGTAACCTTGTAAAATGAGATATTTAATTTATTCTCGTTAATCAGAATCTCAGAAAAAGTACAAATAGAATCAAAACGTTTAGGCCCACAACTCCCAGGATTTAAGTAAATAGTTTTATCAATTAACGAACATAACGGCTTATGGCTATGTCCAAAAATAACAATTTCAAATTTACCTAAATCAACTTTTCTTCTTATGTAATTAGAAGGCTTATCGTTTTCCCAAACTATATGCTGAACAAAGATCTTCCAGGATTTTAGAGACAATTCAGATTCAGAAGGCAGAAAATCTATTGGATCTATATTCCCACCAACAACAGTAAGACAGACTAACGATTCTAGATCTGTAATGATTTCCCTAGAACCAACATCTCCGGCATGAATCACTCTTTCCGCACGGTTGCATGCACTTAGAACATGCTTATTTAAAACTCCGTGAGTATCAGAAAGAATAATTAATCTTAGACTAGAATTTTTAATTTCAAAGACTCATTTATTTTACTTTAACAAGAAATTGCTTTGAGAGACTTTTTTCAAAGGCATGGAATAATTGCAAATCTTTTTCGTAGTAACTAGGGATATTTATATATAGAAATTTGTAAATAGTTTTTTTGTACAAATAAACTATAACTTTTACTTTACAATTTCTATTATCCACTATATCTAATAGCTGATTCCTAAAGTCTCTAGCTCTTTTTAATTCTTTTGGAGTATAAGGTCCTGAGAAAGGTTCCATGGCATGCAATTGCACTTCTTTCTCTTTCTTTTCACTTAATTTCATTTTCAAGCCCATTTCGCCTTTTAAAAAAAATACTGCTCTATCAAAAAACTTATAATTATTTCTTGATAGCGATTCTTCAAATGAAACAAATTTCCCCGAAGAATAAACACGAAGATCATTATGAGGTGGAAGTAAAAGTTTTCTATATATCTGCTTAAGTTTAATCTCGAATTTAGGATCTTCGAAAATATTTCTCGACCCAACAGAAAAAGCAATCAATCCATTTGTTCCAACTCGCTCATAAACTTTCTTATTCATGAAATCATCAGAAATAAAAAAACGATTCTGAGATATACTTATTTCTTTCCAATCAGAAGATCTGATTGGAGTTGGCATTTTAATTTCAGTTATAGAATAATCTGATAATTTTGGCATAGCACATCCGAAAATTGCGGAACAAGCCATAATTAAAATTAGACTAATAATATTACTAGAGAAATGCCTATATCGACATAACATTTTTTCTTACTCCTACAACAACACCAACAAGGATAATTGAAACAAAAAAGATTTCTTTAAAACTAACTAATTCATTAAGAATAATCGCACCTAAAACAATAGCAACGCAAGGCTCACCTAAGATACAAAAAGCGACTTTTCCAGAAGTAATCTTTCTTAACGCATAATTTATAACGGTATGACCAACAAGTGTCGGAATAAGAATCATCAAAACTAAATGAGAGTAAAAATGTGAACTATATGTCATGGAAGGGAATCCAGTAAGAAGAAGCAAAAAGAATAAGAATAACCCGCTGAGACCATAGCATAAAGTTATATATGGCATAAATGGCACTGAAACTCTCAAACTTCTACCTGCTAGTAAGTATATAGAAAACATCAAGCCACCCACTAATGCAAGAAAATTACCATATAATTTTTTAGTTTCCCAATAATTAAAATCATCGAAACAAATTAAGACTACCCCTATAGTTGTTATAAAAATTCCAATCCACAATTCTTTACTTTCTTTTTCATTCAGAAAAAAATATGCCCCTAAGGATACAAAAAGTGGATTCAGAGTAACTAATACAACAGAATTAGCTATAGAAGTGTGTTTCAATGATTCGAACCAGACAAAAAAATGAATGCCAAGTACAATGCTAGACAAAATCAATACCTTCTTCTCTCGGAAAGTCATTGTCTTCCAAGTACTTGCTATTTCACTAAAACAAAAGGGAAGGAGTACAAACGAGGCTCCCATCATTCGAAAGGATGCTACCACTAATGAGGGAGCATCCATTAAACGAAAAATGACAGAAGAAAGACCAAGAGAAAAAACGCCGAGAATCAAAAGAAAAGGAAAATAAAATCTTTTAGAATTAATAATTAGTCTCAAAGAAATAAAAAGATTTAACTTTCAAGAGTTTTATCTAAGATTGTTTTCAGATCATTTTTTGAACGCACACCAACAACTTGTTCTACAACTTGACCATCTCTAAAAAGAATAAGTGTAGGTATTCCTTTAATCCCAAATTTTGTCGGAGTAGAAGGACTATGATCTATATTCATTTTCCCAAAACGTATTTTTCCATCATATTCTCCTGCAAGTTCCTCTATTACAGGAGCTATCATTTTACATGGCTGACACCATTCAGCCCAAAAATCTAAAAGAGTAGGTAAATTAGAACCTAACACCTCTGAATCAAAATTTTGATCTGTAACATCTAATACATTTCCAGACATAAAAACCTCCATAAAAAACAGTCAAATTATCAAATAATCATTCATGATCATTCATGATCATTTTCGG
>CAYWAX010000187.1:0-3690 GCA_964456425.1 uncultured Nitrospinaceae bacterium
TCCAGTTTTAAATTTTTTTAGTGTTTGTCCTCCAGGAATTTCAAATTTTTCTAAATTATCATGAGAAAACTGTAATCCTAATTTATCTAACCACCATAAAGTCATCTCTACATATGGTTTTTCATTCAAATTAAATGGTTCAATATAAGTTGTATTTAAACCGAAAGGAGAATTGATAAGAAGGCTAGTTGTAAATTGACTCGTAATCCCATCAATTCTTGTCGAACCACCATTCCAAGGACCTCCTATGGATATAGGTAGATTTTCACTTTGAGTATCAGATTTTATTTTAGCCCCTAGATTTTTTAGTGCGTAAAGAAGTGGTCCCATCGGTCTGTTTCTAGTTTGTGAATCTCCATCAAAATTTGCATATTCATTCTCCAGTAACACCGCTGTTCCTAAAGCTATTCTACAAGTAGTTCCAGAATTTCCAACATTAATAATACTATTTGAAACTTTAGGGTTACCGTTAAATCCTTTGATTTTTGTATTTTTTTTGTTTCTAGAAACTCTGGCTCCAAATGATTCGTAAACTTTCAAGGCAGAACTACTGTCATCTGAATCTAGAAGGTTGGTAATTATACTTTCACCTTCTGATAGTGATGCAAACGCTATTGCTCTTATAGAATGAGATTTTGAGGCTGGCACACTAGTAGATCCACTAGCATTTCCAGGGGATATTTTGAAAATCATAAAATTTCTTTCTTATTTCGCGATATGGTCACTTAAAATTTCTCTGGAATGTTCATCTTCATGACAGTGTATACATAGGTTTTCCCAATTACTTCCATCTGGAGGATTGTTTTTATAATTACTATCTTTGTGATGAACTGTAAGTTCATGTAAGTTAGATTCGTTAAACTCTCTCCCACACTTTGCACATATCCAACCGTGAAGTTCTAAAGATTTGATTCTATAATCTGGAGCGTTTTTACTTATGACCGAAAATCTTTTGAGTTTTTCCGCAATTTCTTTAGGCGATAAATCTTGATTTAAATTTTTGTTGATAGTTTTTTTATTCTTATTTAATTTTCTTCTTGGTTTGAAAGTTATTCTAGCCATTATAAACCTCCTTAACTAGTATATTATCAAATCGTCAAAATTGTTCATAGTCTTAGGGTTTCACAAACTTCTGTTTCTTTGTTTGATTTATCATTAATTCTAATGTTATCTGCATAGATACATTATGATTTGTTTTTTGAGAAATGGAGTATTTAGTTGCGTTTTTGGGTTTTAGTGATATCTGTGACATTTTTATGGGGACTCAGTTTTTCAACTGCAAAGATTGGATTGCGTTCTTTAGAACCATTTTCATTTCTTTGGATGAGAAGTCTAGTTTCAGCTATAACGGTTTTTATTTTAATTCTTATGATGAAGGGAAAATTCAGTCCACCTAGAATATGGGGTAAAGGAAGCAAACCTAGTTTCTGGATAAATACTTTTCTTCATAACCTTGTTTTTCTTTTATACTATAATGGGCTGGTATATAGTACAGCAGGTCGCGCCTCATTATTTTTATACGTTCAACCACTCATGTATGTCGCTTTAGCTACTTTAATTGCCAAAGAAGAAAGAGTTGGTTCGAAAGCCGTTATAGGGTTTATTTCTGCATTTACTGGAATGGTTTTCTTGTTTGGTGACAATCTTTCGTCAAAAGGTGGAAGTACTTGGTTTGGAGATTCCCTTGTAATTCTAGCTGCTTTCGTATGGGCCTACCAATCTTTATATTTAAAAATGAATCTCATAGGTATAGATGCATATAGAATCACCGCATGGACTCAACTATTTGCTGTCATCCCATTTGCTTTATTAGCTTTCTTTTTCAATGAATCTCTTCCAATAACAATCGATTCGAATGTGATTACTGGTGTTGGTTTTAATGGAATTGTTGGAACTGGGTTAACTATAATTTTATGGATTTGGTTAATTAAAGAGTTCCCAGCAAAAAGGGTAAGTGCATTTATGTTCCTATGTCCTTTGTTTGGTGTTTTTCTTGGAGCACTCATTCTTTCAGAACCATTAACATTATTCATGATTACAGGCTCTTTTTTAATCGCACTTGGTATCTATTTGGTAAACAAGGAAAGTACTTGAAACATTAATTTAATTTATATGTTTCTTTAGCATTTTTGAACATTATTCTTTCTTTAGTTTTTTCATCGATAGCACTAGGTAAAGCATGTGTGGGGGAATCGAAATCCCAGTGGGGATAGTCCGTGGCAAAAAATAATGTTTTCTCAGCTTTTACCATTCTAAACATTTGTAAGAGATCATGAGTGGATTCTGGTTCTTCCATAGGCTGTGTAGTAATTTTGAAGTGTTCAAAGAAATACTCACTAGGTAATTTTTTTACCCATGGAATTTCATGACGGAGACCTAAATAATTTTTGTCTAATCTCCAAAGCAAACCAGGAATCCAGGCTACACCACCTTCCATAAGGATAATCTTTAATTTTGGGAAAGTTTCAAATACACCTTCGCAAATAAAACTAGTTACATGTGTCATAAAAGCCTGAGTCATTGATGTGTGCCATTCAATGTAATAGGTAGGCCAACCAACAGCAGTTGGCGGGGGAGCTGTTCCGACTCCTGTTCCTCCAAAATGAATAGCTATAGGGAGTTCTAAATCCTCTGCAATCCGATAAATTTCGTGGAATTTTCTCTGTCCATATGGAGCATGGGATCCAGCTGGAAAAAGTATTTGAACCATATCTTTTCTTTGACCAATTCTGTTAATCTCTTTGACAGCATGATTAGGGTCACTTAGAGAAACAGTTATTGATCCTAAAAGACGCGTATCTTTTTCGAGCCAATTTTTTATTGTCCAATCATTATGCGCAGATGCTAAAGCAGCACCGAATTCAGGAATTCCTAAGAAAGAAACGTTGTAATAAGTTCCATTAAGTATTGCGTAATTAATTCCATATTCATCTAAAACTTGTTTTTGAAAAAAAGATAGATCAGAGCCTGGAGGACCACCATTTTTAGGGAATGAATCTTGTCTTACACCTCCGTGCCCTGTTTTTGGGTAAGAGACCTGAGGTAACGATTTATAACCAGTTTCGTTAATATAATTTATCCAGTGTTTTTCAAGATATGGAAAAAGGGACTTTGTAGAAGGTGGTACATGATGAACATCAGTGTCTATAATATTTTTCTTAGATTTATCATAGCTTTTGATTGGCACAATTGCTCCTAAGAAATTATTCTATTATAAGTTTTGAGGCAGTGAGTAAAGCTAGAAATAGGAGTCCAAAATTAAAAACGTTTTGAGGAACAAGATATAGAAGTTTCCTTCCTATCCAGCTTCCTAAGTAACTCACAGGAAACATTAAGATAGCAATGAAAATCATTTCTTTATTTACTAAATCATGATACCAAAAATTCATAACCTTAAAAGGATTTACCCAAAACCACGTAAAAATAATTGTTGCAACTAGAGGAACTTTCTTGAGACCTCTATTTAGATAAAATAGACTTAGAATTAAACCTCCGGCATGGAACATCGCACTTGTAATACCTCCAATAATTCCTAAAATTACACCACATGTAGAACTACTAAGTTTAGAGTTGTTTACATTAGATTTGGATGATTTGTTTTGCTTTTCATTCCAGATTTGAAAAAAAGAAAAAATAATACAGGCAATTCCTAAAAATTTTCTGAGCCAAAAATCAGAGAGCTGAATTAAG
>CAYWAX010000188.1:0-3680 GCA_964456425.1 uncultured Nitrospinaceae bacterium
ACGTTCGGTAATCCCATCGCCATTGATTCTAAAACAGCTCTACAACTTCCTTCAGAACCTGGAGCCATGAGTGTAAATAAGTCTAATGCAGATAAAACTTCGACTAAATCTTCTTCATGATAACCAGCAAAAGAAACCCTTTGATTTAATGCTAGCTGTTCAACCTTATATTCTATATTAGGCAAAAATTCGCCTTTACCTATAATTACTAATTTAACATTCTCATAATCTTGACTAACCTTTTTATATGCTTCTAAAAGAAAATCGTATCCTCTATCATGAGCTAAGCGAGAAACTATACCAATAACAAAGGTTTCCCTATCAACTCCTAATATTTCCCTTCCTATTTCTCTATTTTCAATTCTTTTCTTAGGATTAAATTTATCTAGGTCTACTGCACCTTGTACTACGTCAATTTTATTATAAGGAATCTCTAATTTACGGTGTAAAAAATCTTTTATATACCGATTGACTGCTATTAATTTATCACTTGACTTCCCCAACAAAAAGTTGTCCAGAATAGAACTCCTCGAAACTCTTGAGTTATGAATCGTTCGAATAATTTTTGGCGAATTTTTTGCTAGCATTCTAGAAAAAGTTGCTAACCAATGATCAGCAGTCAGGTGAGTGTGAATAATATCTATCTTTGAATCGTCTAAATATTTTGCAAAAGCGAAAATAAAATTAATAATTTCAAAGGGATTTAATTTTCGAGTGGGAACAAATTCCTTAACAACATTCATTCCATGTTCCTCGGCTTTTTTTTCTAATTCTTGACCTAAAATACAAGAAAAATCAACATTGTGTCCCAAATTTGACAAACCAAGAGAAAGTTGTAAAACGGGCTCAGAAGCACCTGTCCACCAAGGACTAGATATCATTTGGATTATATTTAATGATCTCAATCAGCAATGACCTCTTTATAGAAAAATAAAGTTTTCTTAATCATATTTTCAAGACTGAAATTTTTATCGACATATTCTTGACCCTTCTTTCCCATTTTTTCTCTAATTTGTTTATTTTTTAATAAAGTCCGTATCCCACTCGCTAATGCTAAACTATTTTCAGAAGGTACAACCAAACCAGCTCTTGAAGGAAAAAGTACTTCTGGAACACCTCCAATATTTGTCCCTACTATTGGAACACCCATAGACATTGACTGCAAAGCAACTTGAGGGATTCCTTCCGTTCTTGTAGAAGCAATAACGAGAACATCAAGTCCAGCCATAACTCTAGGAATATCTTCTCTATATCCTAGGAAAAAAACTTTTTTATTCAATAAATTTGAATCTGATGCTTTCTTTTCATAAAGTTTTCTCCCTTCTCCATCTCCAATGATATAAAATCTTGCATTCTCCATAGATAACTCACTAATAGCTTCTATAAAATCTAAATGACCCTTACTACCTCTAAGTTGAGCAACCATACCAACTAACAAGGTTTCATCTGAAACTTGCATTTCTGTCTTAAAAAGACTCTTCGAAATATCTTTTTTAAAAACTGTAGTATCAACACCAGTTGGTACTATCTCAATTTTAGAAGGATCACAAGATTTTGAGGTTATAAGTAAATTTTTTATGACTTCAGCAGTTGTAAATATTTTTTTAGGTAGTCGATAAACTAAATTAAAAGTATGTCCTTTAACTGGAACCGAAACATGTCTAGTACGAAAAACAGGTATACGCAATAAGCGGCCAACTAAACCTCCTATCCAACTATCTATACTACTATGAGTATGGATTAAGTCAGGCTTGTGTTTTATAATTATTAATATAAATTTTAGGAAAGATAATATATCCCAAGAAAATCTCATTCTGAGTCTGAAAAAAGGAATTGAACGGGACGTAGATTCTTCTTCTAATGGACTGTTAGGTTGACCAACAATAAGAATCTCATGTCCTTGTTCGATTAAAGCAATCGATTCTAATAAAATTCTTTTTTCTTGCCCGCCAAAACCTTCTGATGCTTCTGTATGGATTATTTTAAGAGATCTCATTCTTCCTCTTGAACTCCAAAATAATGGCAAATCTCATAAAAACATACCATGCTAAGCCAGCACTGACTATAAATCCTTCTATTCCATCTTTCCATCCTGATTTAATGATATAACTACGAAAAAATCTCCAAAATGGACGAAAAAAAATATCAGTCCGGTTTAAAGAAATTTCTTTCTTTAAACTTTCTTTAGCTGATAATAATGCATAATCTTTTTGACGCTGAAAAAATTCAGATACATTTTCATAACTATGGTGAATAATAGGCTCATTCAATTGACAAATGTCCCCATTCACTTGAACTGATTCGTG
This sequence comes from uncultured Nitrospinaceae bacterium, assembly GCA_964456425.1. GTDB lineage: Bacteria > UBA8248 > UBA8248 > UBA8248 > UBA8248 > UBA3496. The sequence continues at coordinate 2,307 of CAYWAX010000188.1, forward strand.
GACATATCTGTCGTTAAAAAAAGATTTTCCCTTGTCAAAAAGTCTTATCTGATAATCAGGCCAAAGATCACCATATCTCATCCATTTTCCGAAGAAAATATTTTTTCTAGGAAATTTATAACCTTTATAGATACTATCTTTCTCAAGAATACTATAAAGTATTTTTCTTAACTCCTCAGAAATTATCTCATCAGCATCCAAACTCAATACCCAATTATTTTTTGTCTGATTAATTGCAAAGTTCTTCTGATCAGCGTAACCAATCCAATCCCTTTCAATAACATCTGCTCCCAATTTTCTTGAAATATCGCAAGTTCTATCTTTGCTACCGGAGTCAACTACTATAATTTCATCTGCCCAGAAGACACTTTTAATACATTCAGAGATATTTGATTCTTCATTTTTTGTGACTATTACAACAGACACTTTTTTTTTCATTCTTCGACTCATTCTTATTTATATATTAATTCATACATAAAGTTTATTTCTTTTGATTTTTTTCCCACTCTTCTAAATCAAGAGACTCATCTACAAGTAGAACTGGAATACCATCTTCAATCCTATATACTTTTTTAGATTCTCTACTTATTAAAAAGTTTCCATCTTCACTAAGCTCAAGTGGCTGTTTACAAATAGGACATGCAAGAATTGAAAGAAAATCTTCACTAATATTCATCATTATCTCCTTAAACTTCCAAAAAATTTTTTGAAGTAAAATAGTCTCGTCTTCTTGCCCAACTTTTTTCTAATTTATTTTCTACTTCTCCTACAGTAATTAAGGACATACACTCTATAAAATCACATTTTCGTAGATAACACTCACTACATGCAAGTGAGTGATAGAGTACTTGATTATTTTCTCCCCAAGGACGATTTCTTTTAGGATCTGTTGGCCCCATTAGCGTTATACATTCTAAACCTAGGACTGCAGCTAAATGGGAAGGACCTGTATCACCTCCTAAGAAAAAATCACCTCTTCTAATTAATGATATAATCTCTCTAATACTACATAAAGGCGACATCAATCCATCTTCTTTCATTAAATTCAATATTTCTTCAATTATTTTTTTCTCTCCTGGTCCCCAAGAGAAAAGAACCTTTCCTTTTGTTAAATTGATCCAAAAATCTGCAACTTTTGCAAAACGAATCGGATCCCATTGCTTTGTTATCCATCCGCCCCCTGGATGAACAATAAGAATGGGTCCACTATTTTTTAAATTATTTTCAATATAGAAAGATTCTGCTTTTTCAAATTCATTCTTAGTCTCTATCAATGGGAAACGAAAATCTTTATATTCGGGAATAGGGATTTTTAACGGCTTTAATAAAGAGAGATTTTTATTTATAACATGCGATTTTAAATTAGAAGGAGTA
>CAYWAX010000189.1:0-3676 GCA_964456425.1 uncultured Nitrospinaceae bacterium
ATTTACGAACCAATAACCCATCTTTTGGGACCACAATCATTAGAATATGACCAATTAGGAAAAATACAAGGGAGGACTGGAAATACAATCCCATTTTCAGCACCAAGAAATACCTATAAGTGTAAAGATGGGAGATATGTTGCTATTTCATGCAGCACTGATAATATTTTTAAAAGAACTATGGACGCTGTTGGCAGAAAAGATTTAGCTGAAGACAAAAGAATGTCTACCCAAGAAGGAAGAGTCAAAAATATGAAAGAACTTGATAAGGCAATACAAGAATGGATACAACAGCATACTTTAGAAGAAACCGTTAAGCATTTTTCTGATTACGAAAGTGCTCTTGCGCCTGTTAATGATATTGCGCAACTAATGTCAGATCCTCACGTAATAGAACGCGGAACATTTGCTGAAGTAGACGATGAAGAATTAGGAAAAATAAAAATGCCAAATGTGATCCCAGAGTTGAGCGAAACCCCGGGAGAAATCCGATGGGCTGGCGCGCCAAAAGGAAAGCACACTGAAGAAATTTTGCTAAAATTAGGATATTCTAAAATAGATTTAAGAAAATTCACCGACTTAGAAATTATTTAACCTTTTAAAATTATTTTCAAATGACTTCTATAATCTTTCATCCAAGTTACCACGCAGAAATTGGCAAACATGTAATGCAAATAGATAAATACAAAAAAGTATTTAATAAATTAAATGAACTAGGAATAAAAAAACAACACTTCCATGAACCTATAAAAGCAAGTTTTGAAGAATTAACTTTAATACATTCAAGTGAGTACATTAATGAATTTCTCTCTGGAAAACACACCAAAAGTACTATTTCTAGCGAACTTCCTTTAGATCATCATATCGCAGATTTTTTTTTATACGCTACTGGTGGGACAATTCTTGCCGCTCAAGAAGCTCTAAAAAATAATTTTGCCATAAACTTAAATGGTGGATTTCATCATGCTTTCAAAAACAAGGCGGAAGGTTTTTGTTATATTAACGATATGGCTGTTGCAATCGCAGTCTTACAAAATGCAAATAAAATCAACCGTGCACTCATTATAGATTGTGATTTACATCAAGGAAATGGAACAGCTAGAATTTTCAGAAATGATAAAAGAGTTTTCACATTTTCGATTCATCAACAGAATATTTATCCCATCAAAGAAAGAAGCAATCTAGATATTGGCCTTTATGATCTAACTACAGATAACGATTATTTGGCACATATAGAAAAGAATATCCCTGAAATTCTTGATTCTCATCGTCCCGAGTTAGTAATTTACCAAGCTGGAGCTGACCCCTATTCTGAAGATCAGTTAGGTTCACTAAAAATTACAAAAGAAGGTTTAAAAAAAAGAGACAATTTAATTATAGAAAATTGCAAGAAATTTTCTATTCCTATAGCAGGTACTTTAGGAGGAGGTTATGCGGAAGATCCTGCTGATACTGTAGACATCCACTTACAAACTTCGTTATCGTTCCTAGATGCTTGAATTTATCCGTGTACTATACTGAATAGGACTTTATGTCTGAAAATTACAAAGTAAATAAAACTTCTAACTCCTTTTATTATGGCTGGGTTATTGTTTGCCTTTCTCACTTTACCCTAGCATTCCATGTGGTTACTCGTTTTTCTTTCGGAATTTTCCAAGTACCACTAATCGAAGAGTTTGAATGGGGAAGAGGTTTGTTAGGCGGAGCTTTTGCCCTTTCAATGGCTACTTACGCATTAGGTGCGCCTATAGCTGGCTCTCTTTTAGATAAGTACGGGCCTAGAGCAGTAATGCCTTGGGGTTCTGTTGTTTTGGGTATTACCCTTATTGCCTCATATTTTATTTCATCAATTTTTGAAGTCTATTTATTAATTGGCTTTTGTCTCGGTGGAGGTTTAGCATTAAGCGGATTTGCTACTCATAGCGCAATTATGCCTCGTTGGTTTATACGAAAAAGAGGAAGGGCAACTGGAATTGCATTGTCAGGAATTGGCATAGGGATTCTATTTCTTGCTCCAATATTAGAACGTTTGATTGCAATTTTTGGATGGAGAATTTCTTATCTGATTTTTGGTCTAGTCATTCTTTTCATTATCGCACCCTCTGGTTTTCTTTTACTTAGAGATCATCCAGAAGATATAGGTCAAGGACCTGATGGCACTCCACCGCGCTCAGTAGAAGATTTCAAAAAAGTTTATGGAGATAAAAATAAAAAAAAGGGAATTCGTGATGTTTTTAAGGAAGTTCGTCATGATAAAAAATTTTGGTTTTTAATGGTTATAGTCTTCGGAATTGGATTTAATAACAACACAATCATGAGTCAACTTGCTCTTTATCTTATAGATATAAAATATCTTCCAGTTACTGCAGCTATTATTTTTGGTTCAGTAGGATTTATAAGAACTTTAGGAAGTGTGATTGGCGGATGGGTAGGCGATTTAGTTGGTCGCGCATATGGAGTTTCTCTTGCATCTTTTATAGTAGGAATGGGGATAGTATATTTAATTTTTCTTCCAAGCTTTGGTTCTACCTTAACGAATGGTTTTGTTTTCGCGCTCATTTACGGAACTGGAACTGGCGCAATGAGTGCATGCTACTCAGCTCTTTGCGGAGATTGTTTTGAAGGGGCTAATTATGGAATTATCATCGGATTTATGGAAATTTGTTACGGGCTAGGTGGTGTCTTAGGCGCGCCTTTTGCAGGGTTTGTTTTTGATACAACTAAAAGCTATATGATTCCGTTTATTACCATATCTTGTTTAATGTTTTTTGCTTTATTTTTAGCAATATTGCTCAATAAAACAATACAAAAAGAGTCAAAAATTGGATGAGTTTATTTCTTTCGATCTATTATAACCACGCATTCACCCTTTAATTTTCTGTTGTTTAAAAATTCAGAAACTTCCTGAGAAGTTCCTCGAATAAATTCTTCATAAACTTTAGTGAGTTCGCGTGCTATGACGATTTTTCTATCAGAATCTAATAAAGTGATTTCATCCACTAGCTTATGTATCCTAAAAGGCGATTCAAATAAAACAACCGTTCTTCTTTCATTAAGTAATGTTTGAAGTTTTTGTTTTCTTTTTTCACCTTTTTGCGGCAAAAAACCCTCAAAAACAAAACTATCTGTTGGCAAACCAGAGGCAACAAGTGCAGCAATAATTGAACATGGTCCAGGAATAGGAACTATAGGAATATTATTTTTTATACCTTCTGAAACAACTCTATAGGCAGGATCTGAAATTCCGGGTGTCCCAGCATCAGAAATAACGGCAATACTATTACCATTTAAAACATATTCTATTAGAGTCTGAGATCTTTTTAACTCATTATGATCATGATAGCTAATTAGGGGTTTTTTTATTTTCAATTTAAAAAGGATATTTTTGGACCGGCGAGTATCCTCGCAAGCAATATAATCGCAGCTTGAAAGTACTTCTATTTGTCGTTGAGATAAATCTCCTAAATTACCAATCGGAGTAGAAACAATGTAAATCCCAGGCTCAAGTACCGGCATTCAATACTCCTATTAATTAATAATTTTCCCTTTTTGTAATTCTAGAATATTTTCCTTGCTTATTCCGAACTCAACAAGAATCTCATTTGTGTGTTCTCCTAGAACAGGAGAGGGTTTTCTTATAACACCCGGGGTTAAAGAAAGTTTCGGGGGAAAGCCC
>CAYWAX010000190.1:0-3635 GCA_964456425.1 uncultured Nitrospinaceae bacterium
GTTTTTCAAGGAGTGATACGGGCGTGCTTGGGTTTTTGGCTACCTCCACGCGCACGTCCTCATGTTTGTCTTCCGCTAGTTTTTCAAGGAGTGATACGGGCGTGCTTGGGTTACTGGCTACCTCCATGCGCACGTCCTCATCTTTATCTTCCGCTAGTTTTTCAAGGAGTGATACGGGCGTGCTTGGGTTTTTGGCTACCCCACTGCGCACGTCCTCATCTTCGTCTTCCGCCTGTTTCTGCAATTCCTTAATCTGCTCTTCAGTTAAGTTAGTCATATTCCCCTCCTTAAGTAATATTTATATTTCAAGTTACTTTATAATACTTGAGTAGTTTTTTATTGTTCCATAAATTTTTCTTGAATTATATCATAAACAAACCCCTTATTTTGCGGGGGTTTTCTCGTTCCAAGTGGTCACACTAAAAAAACTTTTTTTGTTTTATTTAGCGGAAAATCTCATGGTGACCTTTTTGGTGACCTCCGAGTGCATGGCTAGGGGCGTCTGGGGGCGTTTAAAGGCTTCTAGGGGTAGTTGGGCTGTTTTACGCAAGTCGCCTACACACGCCGTAAACAGCCCAGACATACCAAAAACAAGGAAATGGTGGCGATGGCTGGACTCGAACCAGCGACCGCACGGATATGAGCCGTGTGCTCTAACCAACTGAGCTACATCGCCATGAAGTTCTAAGAAGAAGCTTTCGGTCTGAAAATAGAAAAGAAGAAGATGGCTGTAAGAATATAAAAGAAAAACTCATAGCCAACATAATCCATTTTCATGCCTATTAAGTAAGACATATAACCAAAGAAAGCTAAAATTACTATCTCTATTTCTCTACGCATGTTGTTTGTTACTCCCTGGTTACTTACAACAAATATTTTCTAGCAAAACTAGACTACTTAATACCAGAATAATAAAAACTTAACAATTCATTCAATTTGTTAAATTATAATGAAACTTTGCTACTTACTAAATCTGCAACAAATTGAGAAATATTCTCAAAGTCAACAAACTCTACTTCTCCGGTTTTCCTAGATTTTACTTCAACTTTTTTTTCAAGCAAGCCTTTTTTGCCGATAATAACTTTAAACGGAAAGCCGATTAAGTCCGAGTCATTAAATTTAACACCGGGCCTTTCGTTTCTATCGTCTATGACACATTCTATATTGAATTTTTGTACTAATTCATCATAAATCTTATCCGCTACTTCTACGCACTCTGGATCATCCATATTCATAGGAATAATATCTACTGAATAAGGGGCTAGTGGAAGAGGCCATATAATTCCATTTTCATCATGATTTTGTTCTATAGCAGCAGCAACAGTTCTGCCTATTCCTATTCCATAACAGCCCATAACAATAGGCTTCGTTTTTCCATTTTCATCTAAATATGTAGCGTCTAAGCTATCAGAATATTTCGTGCCCAGTTTAAAAACATGACCTACTTCTATTCCTCTTTGATGAGAAAGCGGTAAATTACAAGAAGGACATTCATCTCCATCTTCTGCTAACAGTAAATCTGCAAAAGAATTACATTCAAAGTCTTTGCCTTCTTCAACATTTATATGATGATAATCTGTCTCATTGGCACCTGCTATTAAATTTTTTCGGTCTTTGATAGAATTATCTGCTATGACTGAAACATTTTCTAATCCAATAGGTCCAGCAAATCCCACTTCCGCCTTTGTCAGATCCTTTACTAAGGTTGCCGAAGCAAGCACTAATCCTGTTTCATTTGTGACATTTCCAAGTTTCACTTCGTTTAATTTCCTATTGCCTGGAATAAGAACTGCATAATTATTTTTTTGTCCTTTATAAATCAATGTCTTCAAAACGCTGGAGGAGGATACTTTTAATAAATCAGCAATCTCATCTACAGTATGAGCATTAGGAGTATGAACTTTTTCTACATCTCCGCTAGAAGATTCATCTTCCAAATTTAATTTTACCGGGGTTTTTTCTACATTAGAAGTATATCCACAAGATTCACAACTAGAAATTTCTTCTTCTCCAGAATTTGCTAATACCATAAACTCATGGGAAAAACTTCCTCCTATCGCTCCAGAATCAGCTTCAACAGCAGAGAAACTCAATCCACAACCTTCAAAAATACGTTCATATGCTGCAACCATATTTTCATAACTTTTCGATGCATTTTCATCATCCACATCAAAGCTATATCCATCTTTCATAACAAACTCTCGTCCCCTCATAATTCCAAATCTTGGTCTTATTTCGTCTCTGAATTTTGTTTGAATTTGATAAAGATTCAATGGGAGATCTCTATAACTTCTGACTTCATTTGCAATCAGATTTGTGATTACTTCTTCATGCGTGGGTCCTAAACAAAACTCTCTGTCATGCCTATCTTTAATGCGCATAAGTTCTTTTCCATACACATCCCACCTACCTGTCTTTTTCCATAATTCGGCAGGATTCAGAGTGGGCATAAGTACTTCTTGTGCATTGGAAATGCTTAATTCTCGGCGGCAAATTTCTTCGACTTTTTTATGAACTTTTACGCCAAGCGGTAAAAGAGTATAAATTCCAGAAGATACTCTTCTAATCAATCCAGCCCTAATCATTAATTTATGACTAGAAATTTCAGCATCTGAGGGGGCATCTCTTAAAGTTGGGAAAAAACCAAGAGTAAATCTCATGATTTGCTAGCTTTCCTGTTTTTGATTTTCTAATTTATATTTTTCTGCTAACGCTTCTACTTTTTCTACAAGCACATTTTTTATATCAGAATAATCTACCAAGCCATCTTTTTCACCTTTGGAAAATATAAGGGCTCTTTTATGCCCTCCTGCAACTCCTATATCCGCATCTTTAGCCTCTCCAGGTCCATTCACCTCACAGCCCATAACAGCAACCGTGATAGGTTCTTTGATATGAGACAACTCTTTCTCTACTTCCGAAGTCAATTTATCAACATCAATTTGAACCCTTCCACAGGAAGGGCAAGCTATAACATTGACTCCTTTACTTCTTAACTTCAGACTTTTTAAAATTTCATATGCTACCCTCACCTCTTCGGTTGGATCTGCTGCAAGAGAAACTCTCATTGTATCTCCAATACCCTCAGAAAGAAGTAAACCCAATCCTACAGAAGATTTCACGCTACCAGTTGCAAGACTACCACTTTCTGTAATTCCCAAATGAAACGGATACTCTACTTTTGATGCCATAAGTCTATATGCTTGGACTGTTTTCATGACATCAGATGCTTTTAATGAAATCTTTGTATTGTGAAAGTTTCTCTTCTCTAACATACCTATGTGTCGCAAACCGCTCTCCACCATCGCTTCTGGAGTAGCTCCTCCGTATCTATCTAACAAATGTTTTTCTAAGGAACCCGCATTTACGCCTATTCGTATCGAAAGACCGTGATCCTTGGCTGCAGAGACAACTTCTGTAACTCTATCTTCACCATTTATATTTCCAGGATTAATTCTAAGGCAATCCACGCCCGCTTCAGCCGCCATGATAGCAAGCCTATAATCAAAATGAATATCTGCAACCAAAGGAGTTTTCGTCTCTTTTCTTATTTCTTTTAATCCGGCAACAGATTTCTCATCAGGAACAGCCAGTCTTATTATTTCACAACCTGCCTCTTCTAATGAATGGATTTG
>CAYWAX010000191.1:0-3577 GCA_964456425.1 uncultured Nitrospinaceae bacterium
TTGAAAAAGCTGAAAAAGTTTTTATGGCAGATCACATAATTAACTATAGAGAAACAGATGTTGTTTCAGAAATTATGCGTATTACTGACGGAGAAGGAGTAGACCGAATAGTTGACGTGAATTTAGGAGTACACTGGGAAGTAAATTATAAAATCTTAAAAGAAAACGGAACTATTGCTTCTTACTCATCAATGGGGGACAGGAATCCGGTTTTTCCTCACTATGAACTCATGCTAGGCAATGCAAATATTCGTCTAGTAATGATTCACTGCTCTCCCTTTGAGGCTCTTCAAAAAGCTGCTAAGGAAATTACAAATGCACTTAAAACCAACGATTTAGTACATAATATTGCTAAATTATTTTCTCTCGAAAAAATTCACGAATCAAATGAATCTGTAGAAAGTGGAGAAATGATTGGGAACGTAATTGTAGAAATAGAAGATAATTAATCTTTACGTAAAGAAATGTTTAGTTTCTTAGTTCCTGACTCTAATACATCCAAAAGATGATCAATATGTTTCTTTTTGTGAGTTGCCATTAAGCTAATTCTAATTCTACTTGTTCCATCGGGAACCGTAGGGGGCCTAATAGCTAAAGAGAAAATCCCAGCTTTTATTAAAAAATCCGATAGTTGTAAGGTTTTTGCTGTATCCCCGATTATTAAAGGAAAAATCGGGACTTCTTTATAACTTTGTTCTTCTCTGATAGGAAATCCAATTTTTTCTAGACCACTAGAAAGATAGTGACAAAGAAATGAAAGATTTTTTCTTCTCTTTTCTCCTTCTTTTCCTTGAACTAAACGAATTGATTTTAACGCACTAGCAACTGCAGAAGGTGGAATACTAGTCGAATAAACAAATGTTCTTGCTTTATTCGTTAAATAATCTATCAAATCACTTTTGGAAGAAACAAAGGCTCCGTATGAAGCAAGCGATTTTCCAAGAGTCCCCATACTAATATCTACTTCTTCTTCAACTTTAAATAAAGAGGCAACCCCACTTCCTTTTCTACCTAAAATTCCGGTGGCATGCGCTTCATCGACTAACAAAAGAGCATTGAATTTTTGTGCAAGACTAACTATTTCATCTAAAGGAGCTAGATCGCCATCCATACTAAAAACACCGTCTACAACTATTAAGCGTTTACTTCTCTTGTTAGATTGTTTTAAGAATTTTGAAAGTATAGAAAGATTATTGTGTGGATAAATTTTTACTTCTGCAGGACTTAATCTACATCCCTCTATGATACTTGCATGATTCAGTTCATCACTAAAAATGGTATCTTCCTTGCTCATCAGAGAGGAGATTATTCCTATATTGGCAAGAAATCCTGAACCAAAAAGGATCGTTTTTTCTTTCTCTTTCCAAGATGAAATTAATCTACACAAAGACTCATGGATTTGCATAAATCCAGAGAGCAACGGACTTGCTGCAGAGCTACTTCCATATTTCGTAGTCGCTTGGGTAGATGAACGAATTATCGCTGGATGATCCGCTAATCCTAAATAATTATTAGAAGACATCATTATCATTTCTTTGCCATTAAATTTCATAACAGGTGATTGGGAGCCTTGAACTGTTCTCAGTGAACGCAAAAGATCATCTTCTCTCATCGAAGATATATTTTTAGAAATAAAATCAGACCATTCTTTTTTATAAACTTTGCGATTAATACGATTCATAATAGAATCTTTCGAGAAAAGAATTAAATAAGTTTGTATGGCTATAAAAGCGAGACCATCATGAATATTATCATACTAGTCGCATTTGGAGGCGCTTTAGGTAGCCTAATACGCTACTTTACAGAAATACTTTGCAGGCGATTTTCTTTTTGTTCAATACCGATAGGAACAATAACGGTTAATATTATTGGTTCTTTCTTAATTGGATATACTATGCAATATCTACTATCACGAAATATTGCTACCGAAGAATATAGACGTTTTATAATGACTGGTTTTTTAGGGGGACTAACTACTTTTTCTTCCTTCAGTCTTGAAATTCTTGAAATGTTACAAGATGGAAAATTATTTATCGCCGTTTCTTATGTACTTCTTTCAATTTCTTTAGGCTTATTAGGTGTTTGGCTTGGGATATCAATTGCTTCAAATTCCAGCTAAATAAAATCAGATACTTTTTAGTTCTCCGCCATCAACTTGAATATTCGTTCCAGTTATAAAACTTGCTCTCTCGCTAGCAAGAAATGCTACAGTAGCCGCAAATTCTTCCGGCTTTCCTAGACGACCTATTTTAATATCTTTAATTACGTCAGAGTAAATTTCATCTTCTGCTTTACCGGTTTCTAACGACATTTTTCTAATCCTTTCTTGCCAATGTGTATCAAAACGTCCAGGACTTATCATATTCACAAGAATTCCATCATTAACAAATTCATTTGAAATAGATTTCATAAAATTTAAAAGTGTAGATTTAGTAACATTCGCAACAACTCTCTTTTCCCTTGGCTGTTTGATACTAGTCGAACCAGTAAAGATAATTCTCCCCCATTTTTGTCTACGCATATGTGGAATAACTTCTTTACATAATTCAACTCCAGCATAAAGATTAAGATTCATTAATTCTTTCCAGTCCTTTCTTTCAAGATCTAGAAAACTTTTTGTCAAACTTAGGCCAGCATTGCTTAGAAGGATATGAACAGTACTAAAATTTCCTACAACCTCCTTCACTATCTTTTTAGTATCTGATAACGAGGAAACGTCACTTTGAATTGCCAAAACTTCAATATTTGAAATTTGTTCGATTCTCTTTTTAGCATCAAGTAGTCTTTCTAAATTTCTGGCACAAATAACTACATGACAACCTTCTTTTGCCAATTCGCATGCAGACGCAAAACCGAGACCAGCACTACCGCCAGTTATAATTGCAACTTTACCCTCAAGCCCAAGTTCCAAATTTCACCTCTTGTTATTTTTTAGTAAAATTATTTGATGGACACGTTCAAACTCGTTTAGGATAAATACCAATATTTCATTTAATCTATAAATTTACTAAATCATTCAAAAAGGACTCATCATGACAGACAAATCAGATTTTAGAAAATTTTATCGAGATGCACACGGTTCCGACCTCTTGACAGAAAGAGAAAAAATCCTAATAGGTCTATCTGTAGCTATCACTCGAAATTGTCAGCCCTGAGTAAACCACCGTCTAGCAGATGCTAGAAAAAAAGAAATCTCAGAAGAAACCTTAGACTCTACTTTTAACGTAGTCTCTGCTGTAATAGGTGGTATAGCACAAAGCATGAACCAACGATTCAAGAAATCCCAAAAATTATCTGATGATAAACAAACTACCTAACACCAGAGGGTTTAGAACGTTTCTTTCTGTCGGAAATAGCTTTTTTTACTTGAGAAGAACTTTTTCCTTCAAGTTCTATCCCAAATACTTCACCTACACGTGTATGCTTATCCATTATTCTCATAAAATCAATGCCATCGATCTCTGCTATCACCATCTCACATGTACTAAAAATTTCACATCCTTCAACTAGATGACCTCCAAAACAAGTTGCTTCCGGTCTTCCCATCGAAATAGTTACATGTGCATGCAAATAGGGG
>CAYWAX010000192.1:0-3527 GCA_964456425.1 uncultured Nitrospinaceae bacterium
TCCTTGTGCGGATAAATTATTAATAATAGGTTTGATGATTGATTCTATAGCTTTTTTTTGGAGGTTTATAGGAAGTATTGGAGCAGGGGAATAAGCCCCCATTCCTCCAGTATTAGGTCCAAGGTCATTTTCGAAAATTTGTTTATGATCTTGTGCAGGTGGCAAAGGAAATATATTTTCCCCATCAGTGAATACAAGTAAACTAGCTTCTTGCCCTTCAAGAAATTCTTCTATTACACATATATTGCCAGCATTGCCAAAAGTATTTTCTTCCATAATTTGAGAAATTGCTTCTGTAGCACTTATCTTTTCTGAAGAAATTATCACTCCTTTCCCTGCGGCTAGACCACTCGCTTTTACAACCCATTTTTTATCTTTATTACTAACGAAATCTTTTGCTTTTTGCGGATTATCAAAGATTTCGAATTCTGCAGTTGGAACGTTTGCATCCTTCATTAATTTCTTAGAAAAAGCCTTGCTAGATTCAATTTCTGCAGCTTTCTGATTTGGACCAAAAACGAGAATATTATTTGACTGCAATAGATCAGTTAGACCGAGAGATAAAGGTATTTCAGGACCTATTAATACAAGATCAGGTTTCTCTTCTAACGCAAATTTTAAAATTGATTTAATATCTTCTGGGCGAATATTAATATTTCTTGCGATTCTGTTAGTCCCAGCATTACCGGGAGCACATATTATCTCACTTACATTTTCACTTTGACTGAGTTTCCAAGCAATAGAATGTTCTCTGCCACCTGAACCAACGATTAAAATTTTCATATTTTCCTCAAAAACAGATAATCTTTATGGCATTTCACCTAGAGTATATTGAATTATAGAAATTATAGAAATGGGGGCTGTGTCAGCACGGAGAATTCTTGGCCCAAGTGAAACTGGAATAAAACCTGCTAGCATAACTTTTTTAGATTCTTCAGGAGACAAATCTCCTTCAGGCCCTGTAAGAATTGAGACTGAAAGATTTTCTTTAAATTCTTTTATATCAAGAACTTCATGAAGAGATTTTTGATTTTCACCTATATAACCAAAAATCTTTATATCGTCTTTCTTCGTTTCATAAATAAATTCTTCTAAATTTTGTAAAGGTTTTTTTAATGGTGGTGGAATTCTGTTAGATTGTCTTGAAGATTCATAAATAATTTTTTCCCATCGCTCTTGCCTTTGTTTTATTTTTTTTTCAGGAATTCTAACTTCGCATCTTTCTAATAATAACGGACAAAAAACGTCTACTCCAAGTTCTGTTCCTTTCTCAAGAACTCTTTCAAAGCGATCTCCTTTTATTAGCGGAAGACCAAGTGTTATTTTGATTCGAGAATTTCTTGTATTAAAATGTTCTTCTATTACTTTCAAGACGATTCTCTCTTTAGTAATATTTGCAATTTTTGAAAAATACTCATTTCCTTTCGAGTTAGCAATTCTGCATTTTTCTCCTAATTGCATCCTTAACACTTCACGAATGTGATGTGCTTCTTCTCCTATAATTGTAATTAATTTCTCATTATTTGGTTTGGCTTCTGTATAGAAAAGTCTCAGAGATTTATTCAAATTTTTCAAACTCCATCTTAGACCAATTTAGTTCGGTTCTTTTAGATAATAACTTCAAATGAAAATCATCGCAAATTTTTGAGAAATTGTTACATTGTTTTGGAGTTATCCCTGTTATTACTAATCTTCCTTCGTAGTTAAGGATTTCCGAAAATAATGGGAAGAGTTCTTTTAGAGGGGTTAAAAAAATGTTTGCAGTTATAAAATCAATTTTGCCCATTGATAATTCTAAGTATTGTTTGTTTAGTGTTTCATTAATTACTTTTGCTCTTTTGTTTACGCTATTTGAACATAAAAGTTTTTTCGTGTTTTTTACAGCTTCGGGGTCGATGTCAAAAGCAGTTCCATTTTTTGCTCCCAGTTTGAGGGCTGCTAATATAAGTATACCGCTCCCACATCCTACATCCAAAAAATGGTCTATATTGTTTTTTTCAAGGAAATCTTCAATTGAAAGAAGTGCTAATTTTGTAGTGGGGTGTCTTCCAGTACCGAAAGAAGATCCGGGATCGAGAATAATCTTTGTTCTCCCCTTAGGTGTTCTTTCATCATTCCATGAAGGTTGGATCCAAAGTTTCTTGCCAATCTTTAATGGTTTAAAACTATCCCTTGTTTTTTTTATCCAATCAGTTTGAATAGTTTTTCTTGTGTTTAAAATATTTTCTTCAAAAGAATTTTGAGAAAGCCAATCATTAATTTTTTTAATTTTTTTTTCTATATTATTTTTTTTTTTTAAATAAGTTATTAAGGTTGTTTCCTTATCATTTGTTTCGATATTTTGGATAGAGGAAACACCACTTTGGAAAAAAAATTCTGAGATTAAATCTACAAATTCATTTGGAACACTAATGCTTAGTTCTATCCAGAAATTTTTTGTTTCCAAAGTTTTTTTCGTTTTAATGAGTTTTTTCTGAGGTGAGATAATCAGTTAGAGAATTTGCAGTCCAATTCACCAAGGATACTACACGATCATAGCGCATTCTTTTTGGTCCAATGACTCCTACTGTTCCAAGAGTACGTCCTCCTAAAAGATAGTGACGTGCTACCAAACTACATTCTTGTGTTTCTCCTATAGTGCATTCCGAACCTATTAAAACCGTTGTTGTTGAATCGTCAATACATTTGTTTAGAAGATTTACAATATTGTTTTTTTCCTCGAAGGCATTATAAAGTTCTTGTAGTTTTTCAAAATCATCTGCGAAATCCGGTTGGGAAAATATTTTTGAGGTTCCCTCCATATATAAACTTGAAGTGGAATCTTCTTGTTGTTCATCTGAGAAAATCTGAGAACTCAATGAAAAAGCTTTTTTGTAAAGAAAATCAAAATCTTTACCTTTCTGATTCATTTGTTCAATTACTTTTTCTTTAATTTCATTAAGAGTGAGTCCTGTAAACTCGTCATTCAGGTAATTTGTTATTTTATCCAGTTCTTCTTGATTTGTTTGATTATCGAGTTTGATCATCTTATTTTGAATCATTCCACTTTTAGAGACGATTACAACCATGGCTTTATTTCTTGAGATTTTAATAAACTGGATATGTTGAAAATGGAGTTGTTTCTCATTAGGGAGTAAGAAAAACCCTGCATTATTAGTAAGTTCTGAAAGAATTTGAGATATTTCAATTGATAGTTGTTCTAAATGTAACTCACGCGATAGGTATCTGTCTTTTATTGAAGATTTTTCTTCTAAAGTTGGTTCTTTAAATCCAATAAAATGGTCAACAAAAGTTCTATAACCCAGATCGGTTGGAGAACTACCAGAAGAAAAATGTGTTTTCGAAAGAAATCCTTCTTCCGAGAGGGTGCTCATAATATTTCGCAGTGTTGCAGGACTATAATTAATATCTGAATCTTTTGAAAGTCTTTTGCTGCCTACCGGTTCTCCCGTCTCAATAAAAGTATTGACCACAGCTTTTAGAACGCCTGCATTTTTTTTAGAAAGCCTAATATTACTCATCCTAAT
>CAYWAX010000193.1:0-3512 GCA_964456425.1 uncultured Nitrospinaceae bacterium
ATCATAAGGGTCCTCTCTTTCTGGAATTGCAATTACCTCCAATCCTTCAGGAAGTTCACTAGGCATATCTTTTAAGCTATGCACAGCAATATCAATTTCTTCATTAAGAAGAGAATCTTCTAGTTCTTTAATAAAGAGTGACTTGTCAGTTGCTTCGATAGTAGAAGAAGACAACATATCGCCCTTTGTCTTAATTATCTTCAAATCAATTTTAACAGAGGGTATAATGTTATGGAGTTCTTTCTCTATGAGTCTAGCTTGAGTCAGAGCAAGAAGACTTCCTCTAGTACCGATAACCAAATTTTCTTTCAATTTTACTCCAGTTTTTTTAAGATATACTTTCAGATTCTTCTTCAGAGGAAGAAAAAGATTGCTTGGAGGAAGTATCTTCAAGTCCAAACAGACGTTTCACCAAATGAACAGATTCTCCATCCGCACCTTCTTCCAGAATCTCTCTTATAATTATTGAAGGATTGTGGAGAATTTTTTTTATAATTGCTCGTGTCATCATATCGATGCCTTCCATCAACTTTTCTTCTAATTCAGGAAAACTAGAAAGCGTTCTCTTTACTTCTTCTCTTCTAATTATTTCCGCTAACTTTCTTATTTCTATCAAGATATCTGAAGAATCTTCAACAATTCTTGAATTCAAAAAAGATCGAACTTCTTTTTCCACTATAGACTTCGCTTCTAAAGATTCTTCCTCTCTTCCTTTCATATTATCAGAAGCAATTTTCTGAAGATCATCTACATCAAAAAGGAACACATTCTCTATTTCATTCACTAATGGATCAATATTTCTTGGAACTGCAATATCGAGGAAGAGCATTGGTCTATCCTTACGAACTTCAAGAGACTCTTTTACCATGAAAGAATCAATAATAAAGCCGGGAGAACTAGTAGATGTAAGTATAATATCTGCTTCGCTCATCTCATCTTTTAAATTTTCAAAATCTACAGCCCAACCAGAGTATTTCGAGGCTAAGGCCTGTGCATGTGCATATGTCCTATTCGCTACAAGTATATTTTTGGGCTTCTGAGAAATAATATGTTGCATAGCCGATTCAGCCATTTCTCCTGAGCCAACTAACAAAACTGTCCTATCTTCAAAAGTTCGAAAGATTTTTTTTGCGAGATCAAGCGCAACAGAACTAACAGAAATCGGATCATTTCCTATTTTAGTCTGCTCTCTGATTTTCTTTGCAACTCTAAAAGCAGAACTGAAAAGAGACAACAAATTCTTTCCAAGGAATTGATTTTCAGATGCAATTTTAAAAGAATTACGAACCTGTCCTAGTATCTGAGGCTCACCTATAACCATAGAATCCAAACTACCAGAAACCTTAAAAAGATGATCAATAACTTTGTCATCCCTGAGAACATATAAATGTTTTTTCAAAACTCCAGGATCAATATTCTGAACCTCAACGAAGAAATCGTGGATTGCACTAACACATTTTTCATAACTTAGCGTCGAAGCATACACCTCAACTCGATTGCAAGTCGACAAAATCAAACATTCTTCAAGAGAATTTGACGTATGTAGTTTTTTCAACGAATCCAAGAGAGAATTTTCAGGAATAAATAAACGTTCCCTTATCTCTATAGGAGTTCTATGATGACTTATTCCTACTAAAATCAATGAACTTTTTTCTGTCACTTAGTCCCCTAAAAATGACTTAATAAAGAAAAAATAACGCACACGAAACAAAACATAGAAAAAATAGCGGATCTCATTCCTTTCCAACTTCTAGTTATTCTACATACCAGAAGCAAACCATAAGCTAGCCATGTAAAAGCTAGTGGCCAAGTTCGCACAAGAGACAAAGGATCCAAGCTCCAAAATGTACCGTGTTTTGATCGAGCCCACATTGAACCTAGCAACAAACTAAAAGTTAAAAAAGCAAATCCAAAATATAGAATTTTATGACCTAAATTATCTAAAACATTTAAAGACGGCAATCTATGTAACCATGCTCCAGGACGTCTTGATTTTAATTGGGATGACTGAATTATATACATAATGGAAGTAAACATAAGTAGAAAAAAAGCTGCCATCCCCAGAACCGCTAAATATGCGTGTCCTTTTAGTAAGTAACCTTCAATTTCAGAAGATCCTCCCCCCAAGACACCAGGGAAAGTTGAGGCATATCCTTCTATAATAAAGGCAACCGGAACAGCGAAACCACCAAAAGCAATTTCTTTATACTTTGCATAAAGCAAGAGATAAAACAACAAAATCACCCAGGAAATACCACTAAACCAGAAACCTACTCCTTTAGATTGAAACAAAGAAAGCGAAGAAGCCAATAAAACTCCATGAATAACAAATCCAGAAATCAAACATATCAGAACAAAAGTGAACAATTTCCTTCTATCGGTTAACATTACGTACAGATGGCCTATTGAAGAAACTAAATATAGAAGGAGAACTAGAACCAGCATCAAACTCACTTTCATAAAAGATGAAAAGAAAAATTAATAACAACTAGAACATATTACAATCAAACTTATTTTAAAATAATTAAAGAAATAAAAATACCTCTTTGCAGTGAACGCTAATCATTCTTATACTAAGAAAGTTATTTTTTGATTATCAAATATGGATACAAATTTTGAAATCATTCCCTTTACTATCACCTCCTATTATAAATGCTAGCGGAATTTTAAGTTATCCTGAAGTTTTTGAAACATTTGAAAATCAGGGAGCTTCAATTGGAGGATATGTCACTAAATCAATCGGTCCTAGCGAAAAGAAAGGAAATGAAAATCCAGTTATCATATATAGCGATTCCTCAGGAGGCCCTACTCTTAATTCACTTGCCCTTCCAACTCAAGATCTTGATGACTGGATAGAAGAACTATCAAAAATCAAACTTAAGAAATCACTTTTAATTTCTTCTATATATGCAGGAAACCCAAAAGAGTTTGCTTTTGTTGCAGAAAAAATTTCACCCTTTTCAGATATCATTGAAATCAATCTTGGATGCCCAAACAAAGAACCTGGGGAAAAAACGATAATGGAAAGTATCGGACAGAACCCTACACTTTCAGGAGAAATAACTTCAAGGGTACGTGATTCGACAGACAAGCCAATAGTCGCAAAATTATCACCCAATAGTGATTATTTGTCTGTCGCTGAAAAATGTTTAGAATCAGGAGCGGATGGTCTAGGTTGTGCTAATACGCTTGGCCCAGGTCTCTCCATCGATATCAAAACAAAAGAAGTAATATTGGCAGGAACCTCAGGTGGAATAAGTGGTCAGGCACTTAAACCAATCAATCTACTTATGACATTTGAAGCTTTTGCTAGATTTTCCTGTCCTATAATTGCCTACGGAGGTATTACAACTTGGGAGGATGGAGTAGAATACTTATTGGCAGGAGCATCCGTTTTAGGCCTAGGAACTGTTTTTCTTGGTAAATCAACTAAAGAGTCAATAAAAACAACACAGGAAATTTGGCAAGGAATCGAATCATATCTAAACGGAGAAGATATTCAAAAATTAATC
>CAYWAX010000194.1:0-3477 GCA_964456425.1 uncultured Nitrospinaceae bacterium
AAAATTAGTTGCTGAAGGAAAACAGTTTACGCCAGTTTCTTTCGATTATTTTTTGCCTGGACGTCCTCAAATTATGAGTGCCAAAAGTTTTTTGAGTTTTTTTGGTGATCCAGATGATACTCAAGCAAGTACTATTATGCACGGACATCATGTCAAAGTACCAACATTGATTATTCATGGAACGAGTGATGAAGTATCTAATCCTAATAATTCTAAAGATATTTATGAGAGTCTTATCTCTGCGCCAGAGCGTAAACTGATATTTGTCGAAGGTGCGAATCATTACCTTACAGCCGGTTGGATATGTGAAACTTATGCAAAATTAGTCACCCGATGGGTTGCCGAAAAGATGTCATCTTAAATAATGAAACAGAAAGGAACTTATGACTGAGATAACTCGTGAGTTGGCAAGATTTGCTAAAGAGACTAATTTGAGTGTTATATCTGATAAGGTTGTTCAAGAGGCTAAGAAGTCTATTCTAGATACGTTGGGTGTTACAATTGCGGGTAGAAGAACTGTTGTTGCTGAAAAAATTGTAGATTATGTAAGTAAGCTAAAAGGAATTGGTAATTGTACTGTTTTAGGAGAATCTTTTAAGACAATTCCTTCATTTGCTGCTCTAGCAAATGGAACTATGGGGCATGCTCTCGATTTTGATGATTCAAACAAACTTTTAAATGGTCATGGGAGCGTTACAGCTTTTCCAGCATCTTTAGCTCTCTCTGAAATAAAACAAAGCTCAGGAGCACAATTTTTAGAAGCCTATCTTCTAGGTTTTGAAGTAGCTTCTAAATTGGGAGCAGTATTAAATATGGAGTTATATGAGAATGGATGGCATCCAACTGCTGTACTTGGAGTTATTGGCTCTTGTGCTGCTTCCATACATCTCAGTAAAATTTCTATTGATGAATCCTGTTTTGCTTTAGGAATTGCGTCATCACATGCTTCTGGATTGCGCGCTAATTTTGGGACTATGACAAAACCCTTCCACGCTGGAATGGCAGCAGAATCGGGTGTTCGATCAGTTGAATTAGCTTTGCTTGGAATGACTTCTAATCAAAATATTTTTGAAGCTAATTCTGGGTATGCAAGTGTTTTTAGTGAATTAGAAAAAATTCAAGATGGAGATTTTTTAAATAGTTTAGGAAATCCGTTTTGTTTTGAATCGCCAGGTGTAGATATCAAACCTTATCCATGTTGTATGTCTTCTCACAATTCTATTGAAGGGATGTTTTCTATTATTAGAGAAGAAGGATTGAAGATAGAGGATGTAGATTCAATTGAGGTAGGTTTGTTAGAAAGTGGATACCTTAACTTAAGTTATCATAAACCAAAAACTGGTCTGCAAGCAAAATTTTCTGCAGAATATATACTTTCAAGAGTACTTAAAGATGGCAATTTAACCATAAGAACTTTTACGGACGAATTAGTAAATGATCCGTCCATTCAAGATTTTATGAGAAACATTCATGTAAAAATTGACAAGGAATTAGAGTGGGAACATCCAATGCCTAAACCAACTTTGTTGAAAGTTATTACCAAAAGCGGCTGTTTACACGAGAGAACAGTCTATACAGCTCGAGGAAAAGCAGAAATGCCTTTGTCTCTAGAAGAAGTCGAATTAAAATTCAGAGATTGTGTAGATGGAATTCTCAAAATTGAAACAACTGATAAAGTTCTCGACTTAGTAAAGAATGTAGAAAAAGAAGAAAGTATTGTGGACTTAATGGAATTACTTTCTTTTTCAAGATAATTCATTTTAGTTTGTAAAAGGAGTGACAGCACGGTGATTACTTTACGCACTGTACAAACAGTCGGTGTTATAGGAGGCGGATACGTTGGTCATGGGGTTGCGCTTCAATTTGCGCAATTTGGATACAAAGTTTTCGTCTTTAATCGATCAAAAGAAGGAACGAAAAAAGCAGTAGAACTTCTTTCAAAGAGTTTGGAACTTAGCATCCAAGTTGGTTTGTTTCCTGATAGTAAAAAACAAGAGATTCTTTCTTTAATATCTTTTGAAAATGATTTTGAAGAGGTAGTCCAAAAAAGTGATTTTATAATAGAGTCGACAAGTGAAAAATTAAATTTAAAAAAGAAGATCTTTGCTGACATGGATTCTATCGCACCTCCTGATGTGATTCTCGCAAGTGAAACTTCGGGTCTTTTGCTTTCTGAAATTGTAGAAGGAATAGTAAATCCAGAGCGATGCATTGTTACTCATAGTTATACTCCTCCATTTTTAATTCCAGTGGTTGAAGTTGTGCCAGGTGAGAAAACGAGCAATGCAACTTTGGCTAAAACTATTGAGATTCTAAAAGGAGTTGGTAAAACACCTGTTGTATGTAAGGAGACAATTGGTCATATAGGAGTTAGATTAACAACTGCCCTTAGAAGAGAAGCATTTCATATTATAGAAGAAGGTTCTGCATCGGCTGAATCAGTAGATGAAGTATTCAGATCTATATCGAGACTTTTTCCGATTTTGGGAATTTTGATGTTGTCTGATTTTTCAGGTACTGATGTTTTATCTGATGTTCATAAAAATATTCAGCCTCATTTGAATCATGAAAAAGAAAATGCGGGTATTTTAGAAGAAATGTTAAGAGAGGGTGACCTTGGGGTGAAAAGTGGGTTAGGCTTCTATAAATGGAAAAAAGAAGATATTGACGAAATAATGTTAGCAAGAAATAGAGAACTTGCTAGATGGATAAATGAAACTAATTATCTAAATTTTCCAGCAATCAATGAGAGAAATTCACCTTGATCAGGAAAAGAGGGAGAATCATAAATGGTTGATTATAATCTTGATGAAAACCTGAAGAATTGGCAGGCAAAAGTTACAGAATTTGCAAAAATTGAATTAAAACCTAATGCACAAGAGTGGGATAAACAGAACGGTATAGATCCGTCTAATCCATTTCCTTTTGAGACTTTAAAGAAGGCTTCAAAAGAAGGAATAAGAACGTTAACAGTACCAAAGAAAATGGGTGGAGAAGGTTTAGGTATCTTTGCTCATGTAGTTTTATTAGAAGAACTTGTAGCTGGAGAAGCAGGATTTGGTGCAGTTATACATCAAGGATGGAAACTTGCAAAGATGTTATGTGAACATACTACGGAGGAACAAAGAAAGAATTTTTTGCCGCGATTTATGGATGTAGATACTAGTACTATGGCTATTGGGATGACAGAACCTGATCATGGAACTGATAATATTCGTCCTGCAACCAATATTGATGGTGGCATGAAACTATCCGCAGTAAAAAAAGGTAATAATTGGGTACTAAACGGAAAAAAACATTTTATAGCTTGTGCTGCAATGAGCAATATTAATTTTTTATGTGCCAGGACAGACCCAAAAGTTCCTGTTAATGAAGGTGTTACCTTGTTTATTATGCCTGGAGAATTAGATGGATATAGAAGAGGAATAGTTCATGGAAAAATGGGCTGTAGGCTATTAATGAATGGTGAAATGATTT
>CAYWAX010000195.1:0-3452 GCA_964456425.1 uncultured Nitrospinaceae bacterium
CGTCCCCGAAGACATGGTGGAGGCGTTCGAGTCGGTCGAGGAGCTTCCGTACGGCGTGGGCGGCGCGCACAACGAGATGAACGTGGTGTACAAGGAGGACGAGCAGATGTACGCGCAGGAGGACATGGGTGCGCGCTAGATTCCGGATTCCTTATACGTGTAGTACACCTTTTTTTTTTTGGATGGTTTCGCCTAATTCTATATGAAGAGAATTTAGTTTTTTGTTTTTCATAAATTATAAGTAGAAAAAAATGTGATATAAAATTATATAAGACGATAGATTAAAAAAATAGAAACAGCAAATGTTTTTTGTTAACGAATTGGTTGAATCCCAATTATTAAAAAAATTTTATAAGAGGAAATTTTATGAGCCATTCAGGTGCAGCAGAAATAAAAAATTTCAAATTGCTTGGTCATGATCCAAGTGCCGGTTGGGGTGGGGGTAGTTTGGTTGAAGTTATAGATGGTTTTGCTTATGTTGGAGCTATTGGCACCTCTGGTTTTAATGGCCCCGAAGGTTTTACTGTCCACGATGTTCGCGACCCTTGTAATCCTAAAAAGGTTGCTGAGATTTTAGCTCCACCAGGAGTACATAATCACAAGGTACGCATAGTTGATGATAATTATCTTTATGTTAATTCAGAACGTCTTCATAATGAAGAAGGGAAAAATGCAAAATCAGGATTTTTTATTTTTGATATTACGGAAAGAGAAAAACCTAGACAGGTTGGATTTTATGATTTGCCTGGTGATGGCCCTCATCGATTTGGAGTTGACAACAAAAATAAAAGAGCATTTTTCCCAAATGATGCAGATGGATGGAATGGCCGGGTTATATGGACTTTTGACATTTCCAATCCTTTAGAGCCGAATGTTATTAGTATATGGGGATTGCCGCAACAAAATGTTGAGGAGCATCCAGAATTTGTCCAGTCAGAAGATATGAATAAAGTGATTACGTGTCACGGTCCTCCCGTAATAAAAGGTAATGAAATGTACTGTGGTTTTTGGGGAGGTGGAATGGCGATAGCAGATATTACTGATCTATCTAACCCGAAATTAATCAGCAATCTTTCTTGGTCTCCACCTTTCGTAGGTGCTACTCATACAGTTTGGCCTTTTGAAGATAGAGATTATGTAATTGTTACAGATGAAGGACGTTCTGCTGAGAATTTTATGGAAAGTCAGTTTATGTGGATTATGGATGTTAGAGATGTAACGAACCCAATACCTATAGCTACTTATATGCCCGATAGATCTAAATATTTTGATAGAGGCAAACGGTTTGGTGCACATAACATAATCGAGAATTTATCATCTCAAGGACGTTGGCCTAACCTGGTTTTCTTGACATATTTCAATGCTGGTCTAAGAGTTTTAGATCTTTCTGATCCATTTCATCCTGAGGAAGTTGCGTATTTTGTTCCGGAATGCAATTTTGGAGAAGATTGTGTGCAGTCCAATGATATTGGCTGCGATGAGGATGGAAGACTTTACCTAATCGATCGTCATGGTGGTGGAATGCACATTCTAGAATATACTGGTTAGAAGGAGATTTCCTTATGGATTTAGCTACTTTTTTATTGATTTGTATAGGTGGTTTCTTTGCTACTTATGCTCATTATATTTTTGCTTTAATCGCAGATAAGATTGGGCTTGCCAGATTGGATTTTGGTAAAGGGTTGTCGATGCTTTTATTTGGAGAGTCTTATGATGGGAAGCCCCCATTTATGCTTGGTTTTTTAGCGGTACATTTAAATGGTATTATTTTTTCTCTAATTTATTCCTCTGTTCTTGCAAAACATCTACCTGGAAGTCCTCTTGAAAAAGGACTGGTATGGGGAGCAATTCTTTTTGTGTTTTCTCAGTGTATATTTAATGTTTTTATAACAAAACATGGTTTATTTAGTTTGAAAATGCATCCAAAAGCCTGGCAAACAGCTTTTATTGCCCATGCAATCTACGGATCGATGGTTGGATGGCTTTGTCCAATCATTTAAATTTTTAAAATGCATACTTTGATAATTTCTATAACTTTCATTTTGTTTTATTTTTCTATTTTCTTGCCAATCACTCATGGAGAAGATAAAAAATGGGCGGGCACTATTATAGATGCCCATAGTCAATACGGATGTAAAACCGACGAAGCAGATATTCTTTATGCGATTAAAAGTTATGGAGTGAATAAAACACTATTTTCAGCGAGGGGTGGATGCAGAAGAAAAGAGACTCCAATAGAAAGTCAACTTCGAGT
Source organism: uncultured Nitrospinaceae bacterium (assembly GCA_964456425.1). Taxonomy (GTDB): domain Bacteria; phylum UBA8248; class UBA8248; order UBA8248; family UBA8248; genus UBA3496. The sequence continues at coordinate 2,255 of CAYWAX010000195.1, forward strand.
TATGAATTTAGTTAGAGATTTATATGGAAAAGGTGGGTTTTTGATTTCTACAAAAATAGCGGGATTAAGGCATTCAGGTATTGAAAATCAAATATCTGGATTAAAGTGGTTGTCTATTAGCGACAAAGAATTCCATAAGCAAGCTGTAGGGTTTGGAGAGATAATTGTGCAGCATGCAGATCATTTTCACGATGAATTAACAGCAGATGGCATCCAGACCGACCTTGAAAATCCTAGAATACAAAGAGCGATTTCTATAATTATTAAAAGAAAAAAGCCTGTCATTCTTCATTTAGAATTAAATGATTCCGAGGATAGTTCTGTCAAGATTCTTTATCAGTTGAAAAATTTGCTTAGGAAATATCCAGATCGTAAATTTATATTGATCCATATGGCACAAGCGACCATTGTAGAAGCAAGAAGCCTTATAGAAGATTTCAATAATATATTTTTTTTGACTTCACGCACTAATGTATTGCAAGCTATTGGGAAGATTAAGAAGAAAAGAAGAGGTGATGTTACCCAATTTGGTTGGATAAGTTTTTTTAATCCTCCTCAAAAGAATGTTCCCTATAAAGGTTGGTTCAAGGAATATCTTGCTAGTATGGTTTGGAAAAGAAATTGGAAAAAACTATTGGAGCAATATCCGGATAGATTTATTTTTGCTATGGACAATGTGTTTAGTAAACATTGGAAAGCAAAACGTTATAGAAGAAAAATTAGAATATGGAGGAAGGCTTTTTCCTTATTACCAAAAGAAGTTGCACTAAAGATTGCATGTAAAAATGCAAATAAAATGTGGAATCTGAAAGTTGCATGTTCGACAAAGGAAAATTGATTTTATGATTTGTTATTTTTTCTGAGGCTTGTTTTGATCGCTGTAGACTTTTGCTACTTCTTTCGGAGTAGTGAACCAGACGTCGCCTTTGTCTAGCATATGATTTACCAAACGTTCTAGCATTCGTATTCGATGATGTTGTCCTATAGCTTGAGGGTGACACATAAGGTTAAAGTAACCACCTTCCTCATATACTCCTTCAAATTCTTCTAGCCAAATCGAATAGACAGATTCTGCATCTCGAATTCCATGTCCGAAAGGTGGATTGCCACTGTAGCCGAAAAAAATAAAATCATCTAGCGTCCACTTTGTGGGAAGCTCGACTAAACCACATTCATGAAAGTAGGGCCAATCATCATC
>CAYWAX010000196.1:0-3451 GCA_964456425.1 uncultured Nitrospinaceae bacterium
ATCATAACGCGTAAAACAGATCGAAAAGCCTCCATTTTTTCAGGAGGGATAACCTTTACCGAAATAATATTATCTAGCCAAGAAAGATTCAGATTATTTTTTGCATTTTGTATTTTTTCTGCAATTTTTTCTGGAGATATTACCTTTGTGTATGGAATAAAGAAGGCTTCTGCAGTTATTTTCCATGAACTTGCAAGTCGCCCCCTGTAAGTCAAATCTCTATCTCTGTCTATTAATCCGTCAAAAATTTTGTTAGTTATAGCTGCACTGGAAGAATCTGCATGAAGAATTGGATTTAAGATTTGAGCGTCTCCAATTGAACCTTGAATGTATTGGGTCAATCTTTTTCCAGAACCCATAAATTGCTCGTCAAATTTAGGAACCCAAAAATAAGATTGCAAGAGTAGAATGATAATTACTAGAGGAGTTATTATTAGAATTCTTTTGACAATCATCCCCAGCCTTATGGACAGATGGGTAGGTATTATTTAGGACTTTTCTTTTGTTTCTCTGTTTGGGCAGCTTTATTTGTTATAATTGATTCGTTTGGATTTGAAGCCGCTAAGTATGATAGTAGTAAAGAAGTGACCATAAACAGTATAGCGGCTGTTGCTGTTAATTTTCCAAGAAGACCGGTCGAACCTCTGACGCCCATCATTGTATCACTTGAGCCACCAAAAGCTGCTCCGATGCCTGCTCCTTTCCCTGCTTGAAGAAGAACAGTTAAGATTAAGAAAATAGCTATAACAACATGCAGTATAGTTACCAATATAATCATTCGATTTCTCTCTCTCTTTTAATTCAAATGTTACTAGCTGATTTAATTATTTTTGTGAAATCGTTTGCAATCAAACTTGCTCCACCAATTAATCCACCATCTATATCAGGTTGTTGGAATAATTCCAAAGCGTTTTCGGGTTTGACACTTCCTCCGTAGAGTATTCGAATTTGATTTGCATAATCGCTACCATATTTTTTTGATACATTTTCTCTGGTAAAGTGATGAATCTCCTCTGCTTGTTCAGGAGTTGCAGTTAGTCCGCTACCAATAGCCCAAATAGGTTCATAAGCAAGTATTAAATTTTTTGGAGGTTCATCAAAAACTTGTAATAAACTTAAATTTAATTGGGTTTCTACATAACTCAGAGCGCTATTAGCTTTTCTTGCAGACAGAGGTTCTCCAAAACAAAGAATAGGAGTAAGTTCTTCTTCAATAGAAGCAGATAACTTCTTAGCAATTATTTCGTCACTCTCCCCTAAATTTTCTCTTCTTTCGCTATGTCCAAGAATAACATGAGAAACTCCCGCATATTTCAACATTGATGTACTAATTTCTCCGGTATGAGCACCGTTTTTTTCATGTGAGCAATTTTGTGCGCATAACTCTATTTTTGTACTACCCAAAATATTGTGAAGAGAAGAAATTTCTAAGTATGGAGGAGCAATTATAATATCAACATTTGTTATATCCTCAGTGTTTTGAATAATTTCATGAGTTAGAGACAGAGCTTCTTCTGCATTCGTATTCATTTTCCAATTTCCTGCAACAATAGCACGTCTCATAAAAAATCCTTTGTATATTTGTTACTTATTTGTTAGTGAGGCAAGTCCTGGTAGATCTTTTCCTTCTAAAAGTTCAAGAAAAGCTCCTCCGCCCGTACTTATATATGAAATTCTTCTAGATTCCCCAGCATTATGAACCGCAACATCTGTGTCTCCACCTCCAACGATCGTTAGTGCATACGAATTTGCAACATGATTTACCATTGCATAAGTTCCTCTACTGAAAGCATCTAACTCAAAGACACCCATAGGGCCATTCCAAACGATAGTTTTTGCATCTTGCAAAACTTCTGAATATAAAGCAGTAGTAGCTGGTCCGATATCTAATGCAAACCAATCAGAGGGAATTTCTTGAGCAGGTACTACTTTGGTTTCCGCGGCGCCCTCAAATTTATCTGCAACTACGTAGTCACAAGGAAGATATAAATGTATTCCCAATTCTGATGATTTTTTTACAATAGATTCTGCAGTTTCAATCAAATGTTCTTCAACAAGTGAGTTCCCCATTTCATATCCCATTGCTTTATGGAATGTTCCGGCCATTCCGCCACCAATAATAATTTTATCCATTTTTCCTAGAAGTTTTTCAATAATTCCGATTTTACTACTAGCTTTTGCGCCGCCAAGAATAGCAACAACAGGTCTCATTGGATTAACGACAGCTCTTTTTAAGTAATTTACTTCTTTTATCATTAAATACCCAGCTACTGCAGGTTGTACAAATTTTGTAATTGAAGACATAGAGGCATGTTTTCTATGGGCGTTTCCAAAAGCGTCATTTACATAGATTTCTCCAAAATTAGAAATTTCTCTTGCAAATTCTTCATCATCATCTTCTTCTCCTGGGTGAAATCTAACATTTTCAAGCATCAATAAGCTTGAACTCTCCATCTCTGAGATCATTTTTTTTACTTTGTTTCCAATAACTTCAGGAGCAAAAGCACATTCTTTTTCTACGAGTCTACTAAGTCTTTTGGCCACTGGTGCCAATGTTAGTTTAGGGTTTACTTTTCCTTTTGGCCTTCCTAAATGGGAAATGATAACTATCTTTGAACCCGAGTCTAGTAAATAATTAATAGTCGGTAAAACGGATCTCAGACGCGTATCGTCGGTAATATTATTTTGGTCATCCATAGGGACATTGAAGTCAGTCCTTAGCAGTACATATTTATCAGAGACATTAACATCTTCAATTCCTAGTTTTTTTACATCGCTATCTATACCACTCGTTATTTCGGTCATTCTTTATCCTCTAAGGCTGATCAAAAGTTTATGAATTGGCACCAATTTTTTTAATTAGATCTACCATACGACATGAGAATCCCCATTCATTATCGTACCAGGAAATAATTTTGACCATTTTATTATCTAAAACTTTTGTTGATAAACCATCAATTGTCGATGATGCAGATGAACCAAGAAAATCAATCGAAACAAGGGGCTCATCAGTGTAATCTAAAATTCCCTTCATTTTGCCCTCGGAAGCTTCTTTTAAAGTATCATTTACTTCTTCTGCAGTGACCTCTTGTCCAAGCTCTGCTACTAGGTCAACAACTGAAACATCTTGTGTAGGAACCCTAATAGCCATTCCGTCTAGTTTACCGTTTAATTCTGGCAAAACTAATCCTACAGCTTTAGCAGCTCCTGTTGAAGTAGGTATCATACTTACTGCAGCGGCTCTTGCACGACGAAGGTCACTGTGTGGCAGATCTAAGATTTTCTGGTCATTTGTGTACGCATGTGTAGTTGTCATTAATCCATGACGTATTTCAAATTTTTCATGGAGAACTTTTGCAACCGGGGCTAGACAATTTGTTGTACAACTTGCATTAGAGATTATGTGGTGTTCATCGTGATTATATTTATCATCATTTACTTAAAATTTTAA
>CAYWAX010000197.1:0-3405 GCA_964456425.1 uncultured Nitrospinaceae bacterium
TTTTGACTTTTAACTCAAGTTGCGCGGTACGCGCATATGATGAAAATTGAAATTGAGAAGGCAAGTGTGAAGGTTAGATTTCGTAAATTGTTAGGAGGTTCCGTTTTAAAAGGTACTGTTTTCAACAAATGGGAAGGAGTTGATACACATTTAAAAGTAGAATCTAATGCTCCGAAAGATAAGATTGCACATTTAATTCGAAATGCAAAAAATGGTTGTTTTGCGGAGGGATTGATAGTCCAGTCCGTTCCACTAACAAGTACTATTGAATTGAATGGGGAAAAACTAGATTTAGAAGGAATAACAGAATAGTTTTGGAAATCACGAACTTTGTTTTTGATTTCTTCATTTTGCATATCTGGGATTTATTATGTTAAAGATTCCACATTTGATTTATGGTACAGCATGGAAAGAAGAGGCCACAGAAGAACTTGTTTTGTCTGCAATTAAAACAGGATATCGCAATTTTGATACTGCAAATCAGAGAAGACATTATGTTGAAGTTGCTGTTGGTGATGCTATTTTGCAAGCATGCAAAAATGGTTTTGAGAGAGAAGATTTTTTTCTGCAAACCAAATATACTTTTCCTGCAGGTCAGGACGAAAGACTGCCTTACGATTTAAATGCGGACTATGATGTACAAGTTCGACAATCATTCGATAGTTCTTTAGAACACCTACAGACAACTTTTATTGACTCTTATCTTTTACATGGTCCCTCGCAGCGTTCTGGTCTTGACGAATCTGATTGGATGGTATGGACCGAAATGGAATCTATTTTCAAAGAGGGATTAACGAGAAGTTTAGGCGTAAGTAACGTAAGCATTGAACAACTAAAGCTTTTATATGAAAAGTCTGAAATAAAACCGACATTTGTACAAAATCGTTGTTTCGCACAAATGGGATGGGACTGGGAAGTGAGAAAATTTTGTAGAGAAAATCAAATTTCATATCAAGGATTTTCATTGCTTACAGCGAATCCTTTCGTTTTGCCAATTCTCACAGAAATTTCTCAAAAATTAAATAAAACTCCTGCTCAGATTATTTTTCGATTTGCAATTTATGTCGGGATTATTCCTCTTACAGGCACGACAAATTTATTACATATGGAAGAAGATACTTCTCTAGATTTTACACTTGAAGATTCAGAAATTGATTTCATAGAAAAAGTTGCTATGCATTTTCGCGAAAGGTAAAGATCTAGAAACTAACAATAGCAATTTTAATTACCATTTAATATTTACTAACAATGCTCCTCCAACTGTAAGTAGACATCCTATGGGTATCTTCCAAGTGAGTCTCTCAAATTTTCTTACTAAAGCAAATGCCATAGTTACAGTGAAAATCGGGGAAGTTTGTATGATAGGAAGCATACGATATACTTCTCCAAGTTGCATTGCTTTTGTATAACAATAAAATCCACAAGCCATTAATAGACCTGCTAGTAAAAAAGGACGGACACTTTTTTTAAGATTTGCTTCTGAAAAACTTTTGGTAGTGAGAATAGTGTAGATTCCTACAATAGATAATCCGATAAAGGTACCGATTAAAGTTCCAATGGTAGTTTCTGGGAATGATTGCAGACCCTTTCTCCAAAATACTGCAGCGAATGATGATACAATTGCTGCGGCAATTGGCCAAAGAATATGAATTTTTTTCCATCCACCGTCAGTTTTCTCAAATGTGATAAGAGTAATACCAGAAAAAACTAATGCTATGCCAGCTAAATTTTTCCAGGTAGGTTCCTCTGACAAAATTAAGATTGCTAGAAGTGTGCCGAGAATTGGAGAACTTCCTTTAATCGGGGCAGCACGAGCGACACCTATTTTAGAAATTCCAGTGAGATAGAAAATGAAGAAAAGTCCTGGATTACATACACCAGCCAAAATTATCCATAGATAATGTGTTCCGAGTCTCGGAAATGAAGACTGGGAGAAAATAATAAATCCAATGAGAATGAATAAAGTACTCGATAAAACAATGGTAGAGCCTATAAAAGCATTTGTATGCTGAAGACCTGATCGAATTGCCATATCACAGAGAGCATAAGAAAACGATGCAGAAAGAGCAAACAAAAATGCTAAGTCAACAATCAACAATCTATCTAACCTCTCTGAAGAAAATTGTTATAGTATATGAAAAAAGACGAAAATGAGGTTTTTACAATAAAATATCTTCTTCATTAAGAAGAATAAGATACGGTTCTCCATATTGGTCTTTTCTTGAAATAGTCCAATTTGACTGATCTGTTTTAAGTTTAAAACGAACTCCCCAATCTCCCCCATAAATAAGATGAGAACTTCCTTGTCCCGAATCTGATATAGGTGTGTAGAGAGCAGAACAAGGAGAGCCAGCTTCTTTACTAGACCACCCTGTAATCTTATATATTCCATATGGATAATCTGGCAATTCCAAACGGATATAGTTGATAGGGGTAGGTTCTTTTTTTATTTCATAAAGGTGTCCGGGCATATATACACAATTTTGATTTTCTTCAACTTCCAAGTATAGGTTTTGTGTCAATTTTGATCCTTATTCAACGTTTTTTTGGAATTTATATAGACCAACTTCTGCCTCCATCAACAGGGATTAGGGAACCATTAATATATGAAGCAGCTTCACTCGCTAGAAAAAGAGCGAGTTGTGCCGCTTCTGTAGGATCTCCAAATCTGCCCATTGGATTTTGTGATGCTCTTAAATCAGCTGCTTCTTCCTCTGAAATAGAATGAAGATCAGCATATGTTTTGAGACCTCGTCTCACCATAGGTGTATCAAATTGTCCAAGTAATATTCCATTTACACGTATTCCATTTGGTGCAACAAGCCTTGCTAGTGCTTTCGTTGCACTTAAAATTCCACCACCAGCTGCTGCTGCCATTACATTTTCGGGAATAGGCTCCCTGTAAATAGCTGCTCCCATAAAAATGATATTCCCGGTTTTTCTTTTTGTCATTTTGCTGAGTACTTTTTGAGTTAAATAAAGTGGAGATGTAATTCGATTCTTTAAAATTTCTTCCCAAAGTTTAGGTTCGGTTGAGAAAAAATCTCCGGGGTAACTTTTTCCTGCATTGTTAATTAATATGTCTACAGGTCCTAAATTTTTCTCTGTTTTTTCTATGACTTTATCCATATCTTCTAGATTAGATAAGTCTGCACTTATTGATTCAATATCTGCACCTTCTTCCTCAAGCATTTTTTTTGCCTTCTCCATTTTTGCTATATCTCGTCCTGTTATCATGATTTTTGCAGATTCCTTTGAGAAAAGACGTGCTGTTTCTAGTCCGATTCCACTAGTTCCGCCAGTAATAATTACTACTTTTTTATTTAAGTTATACGACATTATCTAGCCTCCATACCTAAAATTTTCATTTCTACTAAAAAAAGTGATCGGAATTCTCAATTTGAA
>CAYWAX010000198.1:0-3390 GCA_964456425.1 uncultured Nitrospinaceae bacterium
AAAAGAGTTTTGCAGATAATGAAATTGTTGAACTAACACTTATGTGTGGAACTTTTAATCTATGGAATCGATTTATGGATTCTCTTGGCATACAAGTAGAAGATCAATCTGAAGTGGATAAAATAAAAAAATCCGTTTATTTAAGTCCAGATAAAGTGAAAGCTTTTTTGGAAACGATGTTAGAAAATTGGCCTGCAGAATTTCCTGTTCCTGATTCTTCTGCTCCAAAAGAATAAGTATAGATTTTTAAGAAGGAGTCATAATTTGGAAATTTTGGAAGTTACGGAAGAACAGGCAGATGGAAGGATTCGGGAAATTTTTTCCGATGTGCAAAGTGTTATCCGTTCAACACAAGTTGGTTTTTTATATAGATCACTTGCAGTGCACGAAAATATTTTCGTGCAGTTTTGGGAAAAAGTTCGTAATAATTTAACTTCTCAATATTTTGAAAGGTGTGCTCAAAATGTTCGTATGAGGATGATTCCTCCTATGCCTGAAGATGTTCCAGATTTTGAAGAAGAATTCTTAGATGAAGAATATGATGACGAAAAAATTCTCTCTATTTCGCGTATTTTGGATATGTATAATTATTTGGGCCCAAAAGATTTAATTTTTGCTATAGCTTTAAAGGCTTCGTTAAACGGCATAGGTATAGGGGGAACTTCTCCTGGTTCAGAATATGACTTAGAAGTTATTCCTCTGGGACCTCCGGTTAAGATGCCGCTTCCAGTTTTAATAAATCCTAAAAATCTTTCAGACGATTTTTTAAATGGGATATTAGCTGAAAAAAATGATAAAGCGATTCCAGACGTATGGAGAGCACTTTCAAATTTTCCAGAATTTTTGAAACTTATTTCTTCTTTTGTTTTGGATCAAAGATCTCAAAAAGGATTTGAAATAACAGTTGATCTTTCAAAAGGCGCAGCTGCGGCTGCAGCCCAAGAATTTCCTTATGAATTTGTTCTTGAAACGCAGAAACTGAGTAAAGATGAAATTTTAGTACTTGATCAAAAATTGGATTACTTTATACAAGTAATTCCTCAAACTAATGTGATGATACATCTTCTTCGTGCTAGCCTTCTGGGTGAGTCTAGAGTTAGAAGAGACCCATTCGATTAGATTGAGAATTTTTAAATTATAATTTTTTTATTAGTAAAAGGATGTATCTGGTTTTTATCTCTTATTATATTATCGCCGTTTTTTCACCGCTTTTCTTTATAGCTGGGATTATTAAAGGTTCCATTGGTTTTGCTTTGCCTGTTGCTACTATTCCTTTTCTTTCGTTATTTATTAATCCAGTACATGCGATTGCACTTATGTCCATTTCACTTTTTTCAACAAATATCATGAATGTTACAGTAGGATTGAAGGAATGGAGAAATCTTAAAGATATTATTCCATTTCTAGTTATTGGATTTTGTAGTGTGCCAATTGGTGTTTGGATTTTGAAATGGATGGATCCAAACATTGTAAGATTGATTTTAGCTATTGCGATTACAATCTTTGTTTTTATAAGAGGTCTTTTTCCTTCACCTAAGATTGAATCAGGGTTGATGAAAAAATGGGGTTTGGGTTCTATTTTTGGATTTTTAGGTGGTTTGTTAGGAGGAATGATAGGTATACCCGGGCCTACAACACTAATTTATTTTTCCATGTTTAATTGGAAAAAAGATACATTTATTTTTCTTATTAATTCTTTTAATGCTTTAACATCAGGCTTGCTAGTTGCTAGTTTTTTTTCCCAAGGGATTTATACTGAAACTATTTTTTCCTATGCAGTTTTAGTCCTTATCCCTGTTTTTCTGGGATATTGGATTGGATTAAGATTACGTAAATATATCAATCAGAACCGATTCGAGTTTATTGTGAAGATAGTTTTAATTGGTATTGCTGCAGTTCTTTTCGTGAGAAGTGTTTCAGGATTAATATCTTAGTTCTTAAAAAAAAAAATTGACAAGAACAGTATGTTATAATATAACATCTCTTTTCTTTTTCTATTTATAGGAGATTTTTGATTTGATTTTGAGATTTTTTACTTTTATTGCTTTATTTTTTTGTATTGTTTCTTTCAATTTATCCGATGTTTCGGCCAAAGAAAATCGGAAAAAAGTAGTAGTATCTTTTTCTATTTTAGAAGATATTGTTTCTGTGATTGGTGGAAAAAGAGTACATGTGACATCGCTTGTGAGAAGGAATATGGATTTGCATATGTTTCAACCAACTCCGCGTCAAGCGAAGATAGTTTCCTCAGCGGATCTTGTAATAATGAATGGCTTAGGTCTTGAAGGTTGGATGGAAAGATTAGTGAAGGCTTCGGGATATAAAGGGAAAACAATTGTTGCAACAGATAATATTCCAAAATTGAAACTTGAAGATGATCATGATGATCATAAGAAAGATGATCATGGACACAAGAAGGATCATGATGATCATAAGAAAGATGATCATGGACACAAGAAGGATCATGATGACCATAAGAAAGATGATCATGGACACAAGAAGGATGATCATGGACATGGCGAATGGGATCCGCATGTTTGGTTAAGTGTGCCTAATATGAAGATTTATGTCACTAATGTTGCAGAAGCAATGTCTAGAATGGATCCTTCATCGAAAACGTATTATATGAAAAATTTAAAAAAATATATGTCAGATTTGGACAATTTGGATAAATTCATACGTCGTAGTGTAAATTCTATTCCTAAAAAAAATAGAGTAGTAATTACTAGTCATGAAGCTTTTGGCCATCTATCTAATGAGTATGGAATAGAAATGTTAGCTCCACAAGGGTTATCTACCGAAACTAGAGCAAGTGCATCAAAGATTGCCTCAATTGTACGGTTTATAAAAAAGCATTCAGTGAAAGCTGTATTCCCTGAAAACATTACCGATAATAGATTAATTGAACAAATTGCAAAGCAAACAAAGATAAAAATAGGTGCTAGTCTTTACTCTGATGCACTTTCAGAAAAAAATGAACCAGCAGGAACCTATTTAAGTTATATGCGCTATAATGTAGGGACTATTGTAAAGGCTCTTAAGTAGAATTTTAAAATTGAAGGGAAAAGATGAGTAAATCAGATGATTTTACACTTACTAAAAATCAACAATTAGTTTTTAATTTGTTGAAAGAAGAAGGTGTTAAAATGTCTGCCTATCAAATTTTAGATAAATTAAGGGGGAGTGGTTTTTCTGCTCCCCCAACAGTTTATCGCGCCTTAGATTTTCTAATATCTAAAAGCATAGTTCATAAAATAGAAAGTCTTAATGCATTTATAGCCTGCGATCATAACCATGAGGGCGAGGATTCAGTTTTTTTTGAAATTTGTAATGATTGCGGAGAAACTAGAGAATATTCTGATAAAAAAATCTATTCTCAGATCCATAAAC
>CAYWAX010000199.1:0-3350 GCA_964456425.1 uncultured Nitrospinaceae bacterium
TTTTGAGAACGAAACAATTCCCAACAAGGCATACTTACAACTCTAACATTTACATCCTTCTCTTTCAGAGCTTTTTGTGAGTCAAGAGCAAGTGAAACCTCAGAACCTGAAGAGATAAGGATAGCATCTGGAGTGTCTCCCTCTTCTTTAGAAATAACATAGGCCCCTTTCAATAGCCCTTCCTCAGACGAAAAAACATTTCTATCTAAAACAGGAAGAGACTGTCGTGTTAAGACTATCATAGTTGGTCCATCCTTACGTTGTATTGCTGTCTGCCAAGCAATCGCAGTTTCATTTGCATCACAGGGTCTGATTACATGAAGTCCAGGAATAGCCCTCAAAGAAGCTAGATGTTCCACGGGTTGATGGGTTGGGCCATCTTCTCCAAGTCCAATAGAATCGTGCGTCATAATATAAATTACGGGAAGACCCATTAGACAGGATAGCCGAATTGCAGGCCTAGCATAGTCAGTAAATGCAAAAAAAGTAGCCGCGAAAGGTCTAACTCCTCCATGTAAAATCATTCCTGAAGAAGCAGCACACATGACATGTTCACGTATTCCCCAATTTATATTTCTATTCTCAAAAGAATCCTTAGCGTAATCTCCTGAATTTTCTATCAAAGAATTATTAGATGCAGCGAGATCCGCACTACCTCCAACTAACCATGGAATTTTTTTTGCTATTTCGTTTAGAACTAAACCAGAGGCAACTCTAGTTGCAATTGATCCTTCTGAAACAGAAAATCTTGATATGTCTTCAGCGAAATCATCTGGAATTTTATCGGAAATTGCTGTTTCAAAATTCTTGGCCATTTGAGGAAATTCTAAGCTATACGACTCGAAGAGTTGATTCCATTCTTTTTCTAAAATTTCTCCCTTTTTCGAGAAATTCATATGTTCTAAAACTATTTCAGGAACATAAAATTTACTTTCCAATGGCCACCCGTAACTTTTTTTTGTTTCAATTACTTCCTCTTCACCCAGTGGGGCTCCATGCGCTCTAGAAGTATCTTGATATTTAGGAGAACCATAACCAATATGTGTGCGAAGGACTATTAATGAGGGTTTGTCAATTATCTTTTTTGCATTATCTATAGACTTCCCTATCTTTGAATAATCTTCAGAAACATCTCCTATATTAAAAACATTCCATCCGTAACCTTCAAATCTCAGATTTATATTATCCGAATAAGACAAATCAGTTGTTCCATCAATAGTAATTTTATTATCATCATAAATACAAATAAGCTTCCCTAACCCTAAATGACCTGCTAAGGATGCAGCTTCATGAGAAGCTCCTTCCATAATATCTCCATCGCTCAGAAGAACGAAAGTATTATGATCTACAATATTAAAGTTGTTTTTATTGTAGACTTTCGCCATATGTGCTTCAGCCATAGCCATCCCAACTCCATTCATAAAACCTTGTCCAAGTGGACCAGTTGTTGTCTCTACTCCTGGAGTCAAACCATATTCAGGATGACCAGGTGTTTTACTATTCCATTGTCTAAAATCAATAATATCATCAAGAGAAATATCATAACCTGAGAGATATAGAACAGAATATAGAAGCATAGACGCATGACCACATGACAATACAAATCTGTCACGGTTAAACCAAGAAGGGTTTAAAGGATTATATTTCATTCCATGTACCCAAAGCTGATATGCAAGCGGTGCCAGTGCCATTGGTGTTCCAGGATGTCCAGAATTGGCTTTTTGAACGGCATCTATAGATAAAGTTCTAATTGTATTAATTGCAAGTAGATCAATAGGGATATCTGAGGTTTCTATATTTAAGTGACCACTCATATTGGATTCCACCATGTCAAAATGTCTCCATATACATATTCTCGGGAAGAAAGATATAACCAAAAATAAAAATTAATTTAGTTCATAAAATTAAAAATTTCACTCCTAACAGGAAAAGAAGCTTGATCATCCAATTCCTCGTATATCCTTAATAAACGATTGTATTTAGAAAGTCTGTCCGAACGACTCGCTGAACCAGTTTTTATTTGACCAGCATTTGTCGCAACTGCAAGATCAGCAATAGTAGTGTCTTCTGTCTCTCCAGATCTATGGGATATAACAGAAGTATAACCTGACGAAGAAGCCAAGCGAATTGTATCCAAGGTTTCAGTTAATGTTCCAATTTGATTTAACTTAATTAAAATACTATTTCCAATCTCTTCATCTATCCCTCTTTGAAGTATTTTTTTATTCGTAACAAATAAATCATCACCTACTAACTGAACTTTTTTACCTAATTCTTCAGTTAGAAATCTCCAACCATTCCAATCATCTTCAGCACACCCATCTTCTATTGAAATAATAGGATACTGTCTGACCCAGTCAGCATAAAATTTCACTAGTTCTTCAGAAGTTTTTCTTTCCCCACTAGACCATTTAAAAACATAATCTCCGTCTTCATATATTTCACTTGAAGCTGGGTCTAGAGCTAAACAAATTTCATCTCCAGGTTTATAACCTGCACTATTAATCGCCTCTAGTATAATCTCTAAAGCTTCTTCATTCCCCTTTAAGTCAGGAGCAAAACCACCTTCATCTCCAACTGATGTTGCATATCCTTTTTTTAACAGAACTCCCTTAAGGTAGTGAAAAACCTCTACTCCCATTCTCAACGCATCCTTAAAATTATCTGCGCCCACTGGAATAATCATAAATTCTTGAAAATCGAGAGAGTTGTCTGAATGTGCACCACCATTTAGTATATTCATCATTGGCAGGGGTAAAACTTTAGAATTTTCTCCACCAATAAATTTATATAGCGGTATTTGCAATAAGTTTGATGCTGCATTCGCAAATGCTAAAGATACTCCTAAAATTGCATTAGCACCAAGTCGACCTTTATTCTCTGTTCCATCAAGTTCTATTAAACATTTATCCAATTCACTCTGTTTCGAAAATTCTACTCCTTGCAAATTAGACAGAATTTCCTGATTCACATTTAAAACAGCTTTTTCAACACTCTTACCCAAGTAATTTGATTTGTCCCCATCTCTTAATTCTACAGCTTCATTTTGTCCTGTGCTTGCACCACTTGGAACAGCAGCCCTTCCAAAAACCTCATCCTCCAAATAAACATCTACCTCAACAGTAGGGTTACCCCTTGAATCAAGAATTTGCCTTCCCTTCACATTTTCAATTTTCACTGCTTAACATTCCCCTCATCTGAATCTAAATCTTTCAGTTCCTTCATGAAATCTTCTAAAGTCTTAAAATCTCTATAAACAGAGGCAAATCTGACATATGCAACTTTATCTACTCTTCTTAATTCTTCCATTACAAAACTTCCAATATCAGTGGATTCTAATTCCTTTTCTT
>CAYWAX010000200.1:0-3325 GCA_964456425.1 uncultured Nitrospinaceae bacterium
AAGAAATAGTATAGATAAAAAAATATTTTATGTCAAGCTATATATTATCACATAGTAACTATATTATAACTATAGTTACTATGTGATAATATATATTGTATGCATTTAATATGAATAAAAAATGAAGAAATTCTATATATGTTATGAATGAGCTGAAATACTTGTTTCTACGATGGGTATAATACCTGCATCTGGAAGGCCAAGTTCTCTAAATACCTGTTTTGTTAACTGTTTTACTGAAATAGATTGATTACTTTCTTTTTTGAATCTATCTACGAGATATTGAATTCTTTTAAGATAATTTTCTCCTGATTCAATATGTTTGATAACATCTTCACCTTTTGAGATCTTTCTGCTTAAAGAAGAAAGAAGTATATCAAGGGATTCAATTTTCTTCATCTTATCTAAACTTGTATAAGTGACACCCACTTCTTCATAGATTGGGAGAGTACCTTCTTCAGGAAGGACGTCTCCGCAAAGGAAGACACTGTCTTCAGGAATAAAAAGAGATATGCTGCCTGAAGAGTGCCCTGGGGTGTGAAAAACCTGTATTTCCAACTCTTCCAGAAAAATCACATCTCCTTCATCTATTGTTTTGTTGACGGAAACAGATCCTCCGACATTATGGACCATTTCTCCGACAGGTCTTTCTTTGTGCTGGAGTTCAATATCTTGAATATAGGGTACTTCTAAATCATGTGCATAGAATAAGGGATTATAATTTTCTTGAAAAAAAAGATTTCCGCCGATATGGTCAAAGTGTGAATGTGTATTAATTACACCTTGAATTTCTTCAGGATTTCTTCCTATAGAATGTATATATTCAAGGATTGTCTTTGGTGAGTGTTTTAAAGCGGTATCTATCAAAAAAATATTTTTATTGGACTCGATAATGTAAGAGGTGACAAATCTAGGAACGCTTGTTCCATCTTTTAACCTTATTTCAAAATCTAACCATAGTGAATGCACATGTTTTGAAATTCTCAAAATGGCCACCTTTTTTTGAAGTAAAAGAGCCACCCAGAATTTGTAAGTACATATCTGGATGGCTCTTTCTTTGTTTCTTATTAAATTTATTTTCCGGTCATCGATTTTATCAGTTGAGTGAATCCGTTGTATCTTTCTTTACGTACTTTATTGTAGTCAGTACCTTTAACAAATTGAACTTTCTCTCCGATACTTCTCATGAACTTTTTGAAAGATTTGTTCTTGAGAATCGTCTCGAATGCATCTCTGAGAACTTTTAAACGTTCTGGGGGAGTTTTCGCATGTGCCATAAAAATTCGTTCCATTTTGAAACTTACACCCTTATAACCAAGCTCAGCTGCAGTGGGAACATTCTTGAAATCTTTGTCTTTGGACATACGCTTGTTTCCTGTAACTCCAAGAGCAATCATTTTTCCGGAACGAACATGTGCTCTACCTGAAGTAGGCATTGCCATTGAAATATGGTCTTGTCCTGAAAGTAATGCACGTAATGCCGGTCCACCACCTTTATGAGGTATGAAATTAACTTTGATTCCTGCAGCTTTCACAAATTGCATAGCAGGCGTATGAATCGCTCCCCATACTCCGCTGTGACCGAAGTTAATCTTGCCAGGGTTTTTCTTCGCATAGGCAACAAATTGTTTTAAGGTCTTCCACGGTTTGTTCGAAAGACTCACAAATAAAGGTTGTGCATGGTTTAATTTTGCGATTGCGGTGAAGTCTTTCAAACTATTAAAAGGAACTTTTCTAGTTTGTGGAACCAGTTGGTCAAATCCGTTTGCAGTGAAAAGAATAGTGTATCCATCTGGTTTGGCATTAGCCACGAAGGCGTGTCCTCTCATCCCAGCACCACCCGGCAGGAGTTTCACAATCATGGGTTGACCTATGATATCACTCATGATTCCGGTGATACCTCTGGCATGCAGATCATGACTCCCCCCAGCTCCTACAGGAAGTACAAGAGTGACTGGACGATTTGGGAATTTTGCATGTCCATCCACAATTAAAATTGGTGAAACCAAAAAAACAAATGTAACTAGTAAAGCAAATATAGTCCTTTTCATTTTGGATCCTCCTAGTTATATAGAAAACTGCATTAGGTTCTTTTTCGCGAAAAAGATCTCATAGCTCTATATAGTATCCATATAAGAGCTGATAGTAAAAAAGCCGAAGAAATAGGTCGAGTTACAAATATATATTGTAAAATACTCCCTTTTGCGTAGAGCATTGTCTGGCTTAAAGTGTACTCGACTGGTTCGGCCAGAACAAAAGCGATAATTAATGGAGCAAGATCAAAATTAAGTTTACGCAATATATAGGCGAAAAAACCAACAACGAGCATAATTACAAGGTCTGAATTATCCCCTGTAGAGAGAGTACCTACAAAAGCAAGAGCTAAAATAATTGGAATCAGATAGGATTTCTTTATCTGAATTGCTATGGCAAAGGGTTTAAGAAGAACATAGCCTAAAAAGACGAATAAAATATTTGCAATTACCATACTCATTAAAATTGCATATAAGAGTGGTCCTTGTTCTTGAAAAATTAAAGGTCCGGGACGCATTCCATGGGCAACAAATGCACCTAAGAGTATTGCAGTTGCAGTATCTCCTGGGATCCCTAAAGTAAGAAGTGGGACCATAGTGGGTCCGTTTACTGCATTATTGGCTGCTTCTGGCGCGGCAATCCCATCAAGTTCTCCTTCTCCAAAAGTTTCCGGATGCGTAGACGCGCGTTTTGCAGCAGAATATCCTACAAACGCTGCCACTACTTGTCCGACTCCAGGGACCATCCCTATACCGGTCCCAATGCCTGTAGAACGGAGTATAGTTTTGATCGAGGATTTAAATTCTTTCCATCTAAGTCTTTCTCCAGTATTACTATAACCAATAAATTGAGAAACAAACCGAGGAGCTCTTGATTCTACCGCAAGTAATATTTCTGGAAGCGCAAAAATTCCTATGACTAGTGGAATGAGTGGTATTCCAGCACTTAAAGACATAAAACCGAAGGTCATTCTGGTAGAGCCTGTTGCAGCATCTGTACCTATAAAACCAAGCCCTAACCCTATAAGGGCAGCAATTGCACCTTTTAAACCAGAGTCCCCCGATATACTCGCAATCAGAACCAAGGAAAAGAAAATAATTGCAAAAATCTCTGGAGGTCCAATCATTAAAGTAATTATTGCGATAGGCCCAATTAATAGAATCGTGAAAATATCAGAGATAAGGTCTCCGCTTACAGACGAAAATAATGCCATCTCTAATGCTTTTCTTCCATGTCCTTTTCTTGTAAGTGCCGGACCTTCAAAGGTTGTAGCAATAGACGCAGCAGTTCC
>CAYWAX010000201.1:0-3315 GCA_964456425.1 uncultured Nitrospinaceae bacterium
TCGCTAGAATAATATTCTTTCTTTTTTCGTGAAGGCCTGTTCCCATATAGGTTTCTGACATGCCGTCCCCGTAACTTTCGGCCGTATCTAGAAAGTTTATTCCGGATTCAATAGCAGCATTGATGACATTATGTGTGCTGGATTCATCTATTCGATTCCCAAACGCATTACAACCGAGTCCTACAATAGAAACTTCTAAACCATCTTCTCCGCAAATTTTATGTTTTTCCATATTTTTTATTTTAACCTTTGTCTAATAGTTAATGTAACACTTTAAGTATTACATTGTATCAAATGCTCTAGTAATATTAAATGAATGTAATTCTTTGAAAAATTTAAGCCTAGGATGGTCGATTGGAGGAGAATAGGGTTGATTCAAATCTAAAGGGGTGCTTTCCGATATTTCCTGTAAGGTTTTACCCTCCTTTTTATCTTTTTCTACAGAATCGATTAGCTGATGTAAGTAAAGAATATAATTATCGATTATCTTAGCATCAGATATAGGATTGTGTGCTGGAATAAGAATTTCAACATCAAGGGACTCTGAAAAGGTACGTAAAGATTCCAAATATGTAGTAGAAGCAGATTCTAAAGTAATAATAAGATTTCCGCCTGTCATATTGCCTGTCCATGCACATTTTCCGCTTGGAACATAGGTTATTGTATCTCCAGGAGTATTTGCGGGTCCAAAGTAATGTAATTCAACAGTGATTCCGCCTAAATTAATTTCCATAAAATTATCAAAGACAATATCCGGTCTTCTCAGTTGTATTCCCTCGTAAATGTCAGGATTGTTTCCTACGCAGGGAAATAAAAAATCTTTTTCTTCTTCGAAAAATTCAACCAATTCTGCTGTAATCTTGTGTTGTACTATCTGTACCTCTTTGTCAAAAGCACAATTTCCAAAAGTATGATCTCCGTGATAATTAGAATTTACAAGGTAAAGTAAAGGTTTATCAGTCACTTCTCTGATTCGCTTTTGTATAAGTTTTGCCATCGCAATATTAATATGAGAATCGATAACCAGAACGCCATTTTCTCCAACTACAAAACCGGTATTATCTACATTTGGAATCGAGGAGAGTAGTGCGTAAACTCCTTTCGAAATCTCTTTAATTTCTAAGTCTACACCGGTAGGATCTAGGAAAAATGGAGTGAACCCTTTTGGAAAATCTTTCCAAGTCAGTGTATGGAAAGGGGACATGAAATTTCCTTTCTTGTTAGTTATAGAGAAAGGTTCTTATTCATTTTCTAATTCCTCTAACACTTCCTTGTAGTTTTTCATGGCGGGACCGCCAATAGACCAGCCCGCATAATGCATGACCTGATATAACATTTCTCTGAATTCTGTATCGGTAATTCCAGTTCTTATGCAACGGCGTATATTAGGTTTTACTGCCATAGGATCTCTTCCAAGAGCGATAACCGTAGCTGCCGTTACCAATGCTCTATCTCTAAGACTCAATCCTTCTCTAGCCCAAACGCCCCCGAAAATAGTTTCAATACTCAGATCAGAAAATTCTTGATCTATTTTGTCTAACCCATCCTTAGGGGTTTCTCCCATTTGCTGCATTATGTTTAGTCCATCTTTATGCGCCTGAGATTTATCGTTCATTAATTTCTCCGTATATGGATAGTTAGAATTATGAACCCATTTTGTTTCAATAAAAATCTTAACTTTTTGGTTCGGGAAATTCTTTTGGCCAATCATTAATAATTTCAGTTACATAACTTTGCAGTTTGTCTGTATCGACTTGCACTGATTTCTTGATTTTGTTTACTTCATCCTCATCTTCTAGTTGCACTTGTAAAGAATCTTGAAAACGATTCACTAGATTGAAAAGACAACTTATAGCTGTTAATTCTACAATCTCTGATTCCGAATATACTTTTTTGATGATTTCAAAGATATCGTCTCTGTTTCTTGCCGTATTTTTTGTGACGTGTTCGGCCCATAGAACTGCAGCTTTTTCTCTTTCGTTCAAACAATCTGCTTCCATATAATCATCAGAGGTAATTGCGGTTACTTGCTCTTCTGTAATTCCAGCAGCTTGACCAAGCGCTGTGTTGTGCGTCAGTCAATAAGTGCAACTATTTACATGGCTGGTTTTGATTACCACCATTTCTTTTATTTTAGAAGAAAGGAGACCACCACCAGCTTCTCTTTGAAGGGTAATACTAAAGGGAAGAAAAAACTTTGCTATATGGGGAATATGTGCCCATGCACGCACAGAATTTGGAATTCTTCCTCTAAGTTTTTTACTTGCTTCAAAAAACTTAGCAGTAATTCCCTCCGCCTTATCAGGGTCTTTAGGGGTAACTCTCATATATATCTCCTTTTGAAATATAGAGGTGATTAGGTATGTCTCACTTTATAACAAAAAATAGTTAATTCTGGAATTATGCTATCCATTTTGCGATTGCTAATGAATATGTTATTATAGGTAATACTTTTAAAACTAACGAATTCATATTATGGGTAGGGGGAGATTTCTTCTCTCTGTCTCTCGTTTTTTATCTCACCATGAAAAGGAGGATGTATGAAATTATCATTTTGCAGAAATTTCATAGCGGGCAGAGTATCAAAAGCTTTTGGAGTTTTTGTCGTTTTGCTCACAGCTCTCGCATTGTTGTCGTCTCCTGTAATTGCTGCGAAAAAGGACAAACTATTGATAGGAATGGCAGGACAGCCAACAACTATGGATCCAGGTGTTCGTCTTGGATTACCAATGCTTCAGACCTGGCCACTAGTATTTGATGGAATTCTTTCTAGAGATCCAAAGGGAAAGATAGGTCCAGGACTTGCTACCTCGTATAAGTTTGTGAAGCCAACCGTTATTGAACTTAAAATTCGTAAAGGAGTAAAATTTCATAACGGGGAAAGTGCTGATGCGCACGCTGTAAAATATAGTTTATACAGATTGTTTGATAAAAAACTAAAAAGTCGCGTAAAAAACTTTTTCCGTAGTATTGAAAAAGTAGTTGCTGTTGATTCCCATACAGTCCAAATTCATACGAAAACACCGGATCGATATCTGCTTTCTCCACTTGCGGATTTTGGGTATGTGGTTCCACCAAAACATTACAAAGCAACTAAATTGAAAGTATTAGCTAGAAAACCAATTGGGAGTGGTCCTTATCGTCTTACGAAATGGAAAAAAGGTTCCGAGATGGTTTTTGAAGCTTCAAAAGGATACTGGAATCCATCGAAGCAAAAAGTAAAGAAAGTTGTTATTAAACATATTCCAGAAAATACGACTAGTGCCTCTGCTTTAATCTCCGGTTATGCCAATATGATTAAAGATATATCGCCAC
>CAYWAX010000202.1:0-2389 GCA_964456425.1 uncultured Nitrospinaceae bacterium
TTTAATTTCTATATTATGAAATGAATAAGTTGACTCTTCATCTGATTGGTGCCTAATAGAATTTTCAAAAAAACTTGGAATATCTTGGAATAAAGTACCTCCAGCTGCAACATTTATTGCCTGCATGCCTCCGCAAATTCCAAGGATAGGCATATCTAATTTTATTCCTTTTTTAATTAAAGATATTTCAAAATTTTCTCTTTTTAAATTTGGCGGAGCACATTTTGCATGCCTATCTTCATTATAACTTAAAGGGTCAATATCATGCCCACCTCCAGAAACTAAAAGTCCATCTAAACCTTGGATATAATCGCTCGATAAATTTATTTCTGTAATAGAGGGCAAGAGTAAAGGTACTCCACCACTTTTTATTATTGATATGATATAAGCATCCATTAGTGTATGGCGGTCTCGTTTTTTTGGTGTATCTGGAAAATCTCTCTTGCTTAGATCACAGCTTATTCCTATTTTAGGTTTTAACATTTATTCAACCTCAAGGGAAAAAACTTTATGTTATAATAAAGATCTTATACAAATGTTTTAAAAAAAATTAATATTATTTTAAACTACAAATAATTAATTTTCATAATATAATTAGAGACAAATTTGCTAAAAATCTATGTTACAAAATTGATCATTCCTTTAGTACTTATTTTCTCAATGCTATCAATTCCTTTTCTATGGACTCCTGAGGTAGATAATAATTTCAGTCAAATTTCACAACAAGAAATAATTGAAAAGAATTCTACTAAGAAAAAATATTTCACAATCTTACAAAATAGCAATTTTCAAAAATATATGACTATTAGCTTTCTAGTAATTTTAATCTTCGTAACTATCTGTGGATTTATGTTGTACGGCATCCTTAAGCACCAACGAGAACAGTGGCAAAAACGATTTCCAAAAGAGCAAAGAAAGTAATAGACTAGCCGTCTGAAATATCTCTTACAATCTTCCCAGACTTCAGTAATTCAATTTTCTGCCTACCAAAATTTAATTCTGTTAAAATTTCGTTCGTATGTTCGCCTAAAAGTGGAGAGGGTTTTGAAAAATCAAACTCCTCTTCATCAAAAATAAAGGGTGAATTTGGCATTAATCCTGAACCTGCCTTTGAATGCACTACATCAACAAAAGCTTCAGGAAATTCTTCCTTTGTATCTTGAATATTATTAATCGCACTAGCAGGTACACCAAGAGGAACGAGTATTTCTTCCCATTCAGACGTTGTCTTTTCTATTAGTATTTTTTCAAGTATTTCTCGAAGCTTTTTATCATTTTTTACGCGACTCTCATTATCTAAGAATCTAGTATCTTCTATTAAATCACTTAATCCTAAAGAATTGACAAGTAAAATAAATCGTTTGGTATTAGAAATTGCAATGAAAATCATTCCATCTTTCGTCTTATATCCCGAAAAAGGAGAAACAACGGGATGAGAAAGGCCTTCTGGTTCTGGTATAGTATGGGAAAAACTATGTCTAACTATTGGATTTTCTAAAATATTTACTGCAGCAGAAAGCATAGAAGCTTCTATCTTACGACCTTTTGAATCTCTTTCTCTTTTCCATAGAGCTAATAATACAGCAGATAATAAATATAATCCTGTTGTTATATCAACTATGGATACACCAACTCTAACAAGTTCTCCTTTTTTTGTTCCAGTTACACTAATTAAACCTGAAGCTGCCTGAATTAAACTATCAAATGCTGGACGATCAGAGTGCTTCGATTCTTTAGAAAAACCGGTAACAGATCCGTATATTAATCTTTCATTTATTTTTTTCAAAACATCCCAATCAATGCCAAGACGTTCCATAACTCCAGGCGAAAAATTTTCTATTAAAATATCAGATTTTTCTACTATTCTTTTAAAAAGTTTAATTCCATCATCCGTTTTTAAATTAATCGAAATAGATCTTTTCCCTCTATTTAAGCTCATAAAATAACTGCTCTCATTATTTGAAAAAGGTCCGATAGAACGACTGTCATCCCCATCTAAACTTTCAACCTTTATTACATCTGCACCCATCAAAGCTAGATACATAGATACAATCGGACCGGCATTAAACTGCGCTGCATCGATCACTTTTATCCCATTTAATAAGGACATATAGAAAACCTCTTTACTTTATTAGTAAGATAAAAAATTCACAGAATTTGGATAAAATTATTAGTTTCTAGAATCTGACTTATATTTACTTCTTCCTAGGACGGCCTCTACCCCTCTTTACAGGAGTTTCTGCGCCTTCTGGAAATTCAGAAACTGGATGCTTTCTCGGACGGCCTCTACCCCTTTTCACAGGAGCTTCCGCGCCTTCTGGAAGTTCGACAATCGGATGCTTTCTCGGACGGCCTCTACCCCTTTTCACAGGAGCTTCCGCGCCTTCTG
>CAYWAX010000202.1:2489-3279 GCA_964456425.1 uncultured Nitrospinaceae bacterium
GAAGTTCGACAATCGGATGCTTTCTCGGACGGCCTCTACCCCTCTTTACCGGCACTTCAGGAATTTCATATCTAGGTTTTTTATTTCCTGTAACTAATTTATATGCATAATTAACAACAGAGTTTCCATTTTCATCTTCGTTTAATTTTTCAAGAACAAGTTCAACGGGTGTGTCAGGAATCAATAAATATCTAAAACCTTGCCAATCAATTAAGTGCGAATTAATTCTTATACCCTCATCAAGCATAATAACAGCTGAAACTCTTTCTTGAGTTGAATCCATTGAAACGCGAGTTACATTTGCAGAAAGGAGCTTTCCTTTTTCACCAAACATCACCTCAGTAGTGCTTCGTGGACAAGAAGGGTAATAACAAGTAGCTTTTGACCCTGTCTTCGGAAAGAAATGTTCTTCACATTCCTTACAAAACGACCCTATAAGCTTAGGTCTTTTCCTAGAGGAAGTAGGAATAGTAAAGACATCTCGCATTAATGGAACTACATTAGTACTATCTCCTGGGAAAAACCTTTTACTCTCTTTTTTTTCAATATCTTCCATGGAATTTTCCAAATTTTAGTAGAAAGAGACGTTATTCGCTTAAAAAAACTAACGAATTTCATCAAGAGGCGGAAAATATCAAGGCTTATAAAAAGTGTCAAGGCAGTAAATTTAAATTTTAAGTTATTTTAATTAAATGAAAATATTTTGTGTTGTTAATTCATGTATAATTTTTAACAAATCAATTTCATTAATTATATATAATTTTGAACTTGAACTTACCCCCTTGCAAAC
>CAYWAX010000203.1:0-3244 GCA_964456425.1 uncultured Nitrospinaceae bacterium
AATATAATCATCGCCTTCAGTCACCTTCCCTAATCTCAAAAAACAGCAATAATTTCGTTCACTTTTTTTCTACTTGCTGATTTACTTGCAATCTTCCGTTGCACACTAATCTCGTATATTTTCGATTTTCTATACATTTCTCTAGTAATTTTCAAATCATGGTTTGAAATTACGCATTGGATACCTTTAGCTTTAGACTCTTCTGCATTCCTTGCCAATAGATTCTGATCTTCAAGGTCAAAGTCATATTTCGAGTACGAAGTAAAATTCGAAGTTGTGGACAAAGGAACATAAGGAGGATCACAATAAATTATATCTCCTTCCCTTGTTTCTCTAAAAGTATCTTCAAAATTTTGACACTTAAATTCTGCTCGTTTTGATTTTTTAGCAAAATTACACATTTCTTCTCCAGGAAATTTCGGAGCTTTATATCTTCCATAAGGAACATTAAAAAAACCTTTTCGATTGTAACGACAGAGTCCGTTAAATGCATGCTTATTCAGGTACACGAATAGTGCACTTTTTCTCATATCATTAGAGTCTAAAGAGTTAAATTTTTCCCTCAATTGATAATACTGCAACTCAGAATTATATTTTCCCGAAAAATATCTCCCTGTTTTAGCAATTAATTCTTCAGGATTCTTCTTTAGATTATTATACAAATTGATCAAATCAACGTTGGTGTCACAAAGGAGATATTTCTCAAAGCTATTACTCAAAAATAAAGCACCAGAACCAACAAAGGGTTCAACCAACCGTTGTCCATCTTTCAAATGTTCTTTTATTTTCGAGGCGATTCTTGATTTGCCACCTGCCCATTTAAGAAATGCTTTCATGAACTAATTCCTACATTATATCTTCAAGATACATTTTGATTAAGAATTTTTTTTGCATTTACCATAGTAGAGGCGAGAACTAAAGCATCTACCATACTCATTTCGCTTGCTATACCCTTTCCTGCAATCTCAAAACCAGTTCCGTGCTCAACTGATGTTCGGATTATTGGCAAACCGAGGGTTACATTCACTGCACGAACTACTGTTCCATTCTTACTAAAATTAAAACCTATCATTTTACCAGCAATATGACCTTGATCATGATACATAGCTATCACTCCATCAAATATCCCATCTCTATTCATAGAAAAAACTACATCCGGGGAAACAGGACCAGCAATATCTATTCCAAGAGAACTCAATTCTTTAATGGCTGGAATAATCTCTTTTGTTTCTTCAGAACCAAACAACCCACCTTCCCCACAATGTGGATTTAATGCGGCAACTGCAATTCTAGGATTTTCAAAACCCATAGCTTGTAAAGATTTAGAAAAAATTTTACCTACATCCACAATTTGTCTTTTTTTTACTTTTTTCAAGGCATCTTTCAAACTACAGTGAGTAGAAAGATGCGCAATTTTCACCTTAGGATGACAAAACATCATCACAGGTTTTCGACCTCCAACCAAAGAAGTTATAAACTCTGTATGCCCAGGATACATATACCCCGCAGAATTAAATGCTTCTTTATGAATTGGTCCAGTAACAATAGCTTCTGATAATTTTGACTTTATTAATTCAATTCCTACCTCTATATACTTTGCAGAGGCTTGACCAAAAGAAGAGCGTATTTTACCAAACATATTCTGATTCACTTTTACATTCTTAAGATCAATAACAGGATTATAATTTAATTCTTTATCCTGAATTTGACGAATTTCTGACGATTCAATAGCTTTCAAATTATTATTAATTCGCATCTTTTGCGCATGAAATTTCAATACCTTTAAATCGCCGATAATAATCGGAATACAAGATCTTCGAACTTTACTATGCGAAATAGCTTTTAGGCATACCTCTGGTCCCACACCAGCAGGGTCACCCATGGAGATTGATAAAATAGGTTTTTTAGACAAAATAGAAACTTTCAAAAATTAAAAAAAGTTTTAGTATTGACGTAAGAGAACATATAAATAAATATATTGTATCAAATTTTGATTTACAACAAAAAAAAGGAAATACTTGATGTCTCTTGGCGTTAGTGCTGAAAAGACACTGGAAAAATTAAAAGATTTACAATTTACTCATGTTCTCATGATTCCAGACTCAGAAAGCCGACTTCTGTTCGAAGTTTTAGAAAAGGAAACTTCTATAGAATTAATTACTCCCTGCAGAGAAGGTGAATCAATAGCTATAGCTGCTGGACTTTGGACCGGAGGATCTAACCCCTTAATTGTCATACAAAACACGGGTCTTATGGAAGCGGGTGATTCACTTAGAGGATGTGGTATGGGACCACGTGTGCCATTGAGAATGATGATTGGATGGAGAGGATATGGAGGAGCAATGTCAAATAAATTGCCTATAGATTCTGCATATACATATACAGAACCTTTATTAAATGGTTGGGGAATTCCATTTTGGCATCTTATGAAAGATGATGACTTGGAAGTAATGGACAAAATGAACAAAACTGCAGAAGAAACTTCGATGCCTGCTGCTGTAATTACCGGATATACATTTAAAGAATAAAGGACAGAAATGATTGAAAGAATGGATATGCTTAAAGCGATTGCAGAAAAAAGAACTGATGAAGTTGTAGTTATGACTATGACAACAACTTTGCAGTGGCCTCTTGTTTCCAAACATGATCTTGATTTTGACTTCCTAGCGTTCGGAATGGGTCATGCTGCAGATTTTGCTATGGGTGTTGCTCTTTCTCAACCTAAGAGAAAAACGATTGTTTTCAAGGGTGATGGCGGATTATTAATGAGTCTAGGATCGATGATAACTCTTTCAAAATATGCTCCAGAGAATATGCTTATTTTTCTTCTAGAAAATATGTGTTACGAGATGGTAGGAGGACAAGAATTTTCTCAAAGCGTTAATTTTGAAAAAATTGCTTCTGGTTCTGGTTTTGAAGGTGGCGGTAGAACTGGTAAAGGGAAAATTGAAAAGATCGATAATCTTCTTGAACTAGAAAATTCTCTGCCTCGTCTTCTCACTGAACCTGGACCACACTTTGTCATCGTTCCTGTACAAAATAATGAAGAACTCCCTCCTGTAAACCATTCTGACCATGCTGAAAGAATAGTAAAATTAAGAACAAATCTTTTAAAAAGTGACTAAGGAAGAAGTACAACTTTTCCTAAAAATTTCCCACTTAACACAAGTTCATGAGATTCGTTGGATTCTTCTAATTTCATCTCTTTTCCTATATGTGGTCGAATCTTTCCAGACAAAAGAAC
>CAYWAX010000204.1:0-3231 GCA_964456425.1 uncultured Nitrospinaceae bacterium
ATATGAATGAAATAGGATGCACTTCCTGTCATGGAGGACAAGGCGCTGCCGTCACATCGGTAGATAAAGCACATGGCTTCGTTCAATTTTGGGAAGACCCTTTGCTCAAAGGGAAAGAAACTGAAACTAAATGTAGAAGTTGTCATACTGAAGTCTTTAATATTCCTAAGGCGCCACACATCTCTCAAGGTATATCATTGATAAGAGAATTGGGATGTCACGGTTGTCATCTAATACCAGGAACAAAAGATATCAGGATGGTAGGACCTAACTTAACAAGAATACAAGAAAAGGTTCAGCCTGATTGGTTAGTGTCATGGATTAAACGTCCAAAAGATTATAATCCAAGAACTAAAATGCCATATTATGGACTTTCTCAAAAGGAATCTGAAGATATTGCAAGTTACATTTGGTATAATGGGAAACGAAAAATCAAGAAAGAAAAAATTGAAGGCCTAGGCTCCTCAGCACAAATTCAAGAAGGGAAAAAGCTTTTTGAAGCCGTTGGTTGTTTAAGTTGCCATGTCAGAAATGAAAATGACGTTTTATCTAAGAAACCTATAAAGGGTGTTGACGGTAGGCCTTTAGTTCTTACCAATAGGGACTATGCTCCTGCACTTCAAAAAGTGTCACAAAAGGTTCAAACTGATTGGCTCTATAGATGGTTAAAAAATCCAAAATCCTATTGGCATGAAACCAAGATGCCTAGCCTCAGGCTCACAAAGTCTGAATCAAAATCTATAGCTTCATATTTACTTAGTCTAACTCCAAGTAAAAACAACATAAACTATACCCTTCGTAGTGATGCAGCGACCCTGAAACGAGGAAAAGATCTTGTCGCAAAAAATGGGTGCTACGGTTGCCATGCAATAACAGGAACGGAAAAGTTATCAAAAATTGGTCCTAACCTAACTGCTTTCGCTGTCAAGAAACCTGTAGAACTTTCTTTTGGAAATGTTCTTGACGTACCGCATACTTGGGAAGCATGGACGTTTTCCAAACTAAAAAATCCAAAAATTTTCCAAACAGAGCGTGAACAACTCTTAATGCCTAACTTCGGACTTTCGGACAAAGAAGCAAAACAAATCAGAACTTACTTGCGCTCTATGACTCCCCATGGAACGCCGCATAATGTCCATCATCATCTGAATAAAAGACAGAAAAAAATAGAAGCAGGAAGAAGAATGTTAGAAAAATATAATTGCCAAGGATGTCATGTTGTTGAAAATTGGGGAGGAAATATAGTCAAAAGATATAAAGACAAAAACAATGCCCCCCCTTACCTAAATGGAGAAGGCAACAAAGTACAACCTGATTGGTTATACGGTTTCTTAAATAATGTTGTGATGCTTCGGCCCTGGCTTAAAATAAGAATGCCTAGTTTTAAAATGCCAAAAGAAGATTCTACTAAATTAGTTGAATATTTTGCTGCAGTTGATAATAAAATGAGACCATATATTCACTTCGAGCCTAAGTCTACTAAAGAGCAACTAATTGAAGGTAAGAATTTATTCAATAAAGCAGCATGTGTTTCTTGTCATGGCGTATGGCCACCTCCTCCAGGGCAAGAGCCACCATCAGCGCCTAATCTCAATCTAGCAAAGAAAAGACTTCGTCCTGAGTGGATAGTTGCATGGCTAAAAAATCCTCAAGAAATTATGCCTGGAACCAAGATGCCTACATTCTGGCCTGGTGCTGGGATTAGTTCAAACATTACCAGTGGGAAATTTGAAGAGAAAGAAGATGGAAATTGGATCTATATATTGAAGACAGATAAGGAATCCGATGTACCAGAAGAATTTGCTACTCTCCATCTTAAAGGGAGAACAATTAAAGTTAAAGTATTAGAAGTTGATGAAAGTACTTTACGTATTTCTAGCCCAAAAAAAATTAAAAGCAAATTTAAAAATATTAAAATCATCAGTCATGGGGAACCTATAGATCCTGAAATATTAGGCGGAGATGCTCTTGAACAGATGAGAGTATTAAGAGACTATTTGATGATAGAAACGAACCTTACAAAAAGTTCGAATAATATGAGGAAAGGATGAACGAAGTTAAAGATTCCAAACATGTAAAACTACCAGCTGAGTACGAAGCAGAACAGCAAAAAAAATCTTCTAACATTGATAGAAGAAGATTTATGAATTATACAGGCTGGCTTGGCATTCTAGGAAGTTTAGGAATCGCCTTATTAGGTTTCTTGCGTTTTCTATTTCCACGAGTTTTATTTGAACCTAGAACTGAATTTAAAGCTGGGAACCCAAATGATTATGCAGTAGGTGCAGTTGATACAAGATATCTTAATAGTGAACGCGTGTATATTGTTAGAGAAGAAGATGGCTTTTATGCACTGAGCGGAGTATGCACCCATTTAGGATGCACTCCGGCATGGTTAGCATCAGAAAACAAGTTTAAATGTCCATGTCACGGCAGTGGATTTAAAAGAAGTGGTGTTAATTTCGAAGGTCCTGCGCCAAGACCACTAGAAAGACATAAAATAGTTCTTGCAGAAGATGGTCAATTATTAATAGACAAGGGAAAACTATTCAAGCAAGAAAAAGATGAATGGAACAAACCTGAGGCTTTTCTTTATTTATAGGAAAAAGTAACAGATTATAGATTCTGACTATTTAAAAAGTCACTCATGGAGGATGTAACAAATGAGAGGTTTAAAAGAAAGATTTAATTTAGACAAAATAAAAGGTAACTTAATAGGCTCTCAAGTCTGGAAATCTATGTTTCGACATGGATATGAAGATACTCCAAGAAACAGAGTGTTAATGGTTGTAGATAACCTCTGGCTTCACCTCCATCCGACTAAAATTCGCAGACATGCAATTAGAATCCGATTTACTTGGTGCATGGGTGGTATTACGTTCCTTCTTTTTCTATACCTGGTAGTTACTGGTGTAATTTTAATGTTTTACTACCGACCTGTTGGAGAATACGCATATGCTGACATCAAATTCTTAGAATTTGATGCTCCTTTTGGAATGTTTATGCGAAATATGCACAGATGGGCAGCACATGCAATGATTATAGCAGTTTGGCTTCATATGCTCAGAGTCTTTATGACTGGTTCCTATAAACAACCTAGAGAATTTAACTGGGTTATAGGTGTGCTGCTTTTAACAGTTACTATACTTCTCAGTTTTAGAGGATATGTTTTACCATGGGCTCAATTAGCTATGTGGGCTGAAACAGGTGGCACAAATTTGGCACGTGCTA
>CAYWAX010000205.1:0-3221 GCA_964456425.1 uncultured Nitrospinaceae bacterium
TTATATTTTTTTGGAGTTTTTAGTTTTTGTATGGAATCTAAAGTCATAACTTTATCTGATGCCGTTTCTCTAATAGAAGACGGACAAACATTGGCGTTGGGTGGGAATTCATTTTCTAGAATGCCTTCTTCGTTCGTTCGAGAAATAGCTCGCCAAAAAAAAAGAAAACTTTCACTAGTAAAAACTGCCGGTGGTTATGATATTGATCTTCTATGTTTTGCGGAAGCGGTTTCGGAAGTGATTGCTGGATATGTTGGATTTGAGAATGTTTTTGGTTTATGCCCATCATTTAGAAGATCTGTTGAGTCTGGAATAGTTAAGGTTAGAGAACATGCATGTGCAACTGTTATTGCAGGATTGCGCGCGTCTTCCTTTGGTATTCCTAGTCAACCTATTGCTGGTTTGCAGGGAAGCGATGTTCCAAAAATGACTGGTTTTGAAAAAACATCTGACCCATATACTGGCAACGAAATTTTTATGATTCCTTCAATTACGCCAGATTGGGCAATTATTCATGTTCCATATGCTGACAAATATGGAAATGCGAGAATAGATGGCGGAGTTTTTGAAGACATTTTAATGACAAGAGCTTCAACACAAGTAATTTTAACAACTGAGCAAATTCAAGAAACGTCTTTTTTTCAGGAAAATCCTGCAAAGACGAAAATCCCGTCGTTCCTTGTAAAGGCAGTAGTAAAAATAGAACAGGGAGCATTTCCTATGTCTTGTTATCCTTTTTATGATTTAGATGAAGAAGTTATAAAAAAATATTTCATCCAATCAAAGTCTAACAATCAACTTGAAGAGCATCTTGCTTCTTTGGTAAATATAGATTACGGACAGAAAAATTCTTAAGGTTTGAATGAAAAAAGTTCAAAATCCTCAAGTTTCCTTAGAAACTAAAGAGATTGCAGACAGAATGGTTGTTTTTCTTGCAAGAGAGATTAAGGATTGCCAGACGGTTTTTCATGGTGTCTCTTCTATTTTGCCTATGGTTGCAATTGCTTTAGCAAGATTAACGAATGCACCAAATATTACATATCTTAATATTCCTGGTGGAGTGGATCCGACTCCTTCAAAATTGCCATCAACAACAGTTGGAATACAACTGATGGAAGGAAATCGGTCTTTTTTTTCTCTGTCTGAAATTTTCGATCTTTCTGCAAGAGGAAAATTAGATTTGGCCTTTTTAAGTGGTGCTGAAATAGATTCATACGGAAATGTAAATCTTTCTTTTATTGGAGAATGTGAAAAACCAAAAATAAAATTTCCAGGTGGTGCTGGTAGTGCGATGCTACTTCCTACCGCAAATCGAGTTGTACTTTGGCGAACGGTTCATACAAAAAAAACATTTCCACGGCATTGTTCTTTTATAACAGCATCAGGAAATGTAGAAACAATTGTCACTCCACTCTGTATTTTTAAAAAAACAAAAGGGAAACTTTTTTTATATAGTAAACATTATGGAGTTGATGTAAATCATCTAATTAAGTCTACTGGTTTTGATATTGGGAATATTGATAATTGTCCTGATACAATTGAACCTCGTAGTGAGGAACTTATTGCTCTTCATAAGGCGGATCCGTTAGGAATTCGTTATAGAGAATTTGATTAAAAATGAAAAACTATATTTTTGATGTTGTTGGTCTTGGTCTTAATTCCGTTGATTTGTTGTGTGAACTAAATACATTCCCTGCTTTTAATTCAAAATCTGAGGCTAGCAGTATTGCGTATCAAGGTGGTGGTCAAGTTGCAACTGCAATGGTTGCACTTTCAAGATTAGGTCTTAACGTTTCTTATATTGGCTCGATAGGTGATGATAAGTTTGGTGAATTTTCTATTGAAAGTCTTCGAAGTGAAGGAGTGAATGTAGAAAACGTTACTATACAAAGTGGATTGTCTAGTCAGTTCGCGATTGTATTGGTGCAAAGTCAAGGAAAAGAAGAGTCACGCGGAGGAAGAACTATTATTTGGAAAAGAGATACTTTCATATCACCAGAGAACATTGATCCCGAACTTATTGCATCCTCTAAGTATTTACATATTGATGGTCATAATATAGATGCAGAAATTCTTGCATGTGAGATTGCAAAAAGTGAAGGAACCTTAATTTCATTTGATGCAGAACGTGTTTTTCCTAGGATAGAAAGGTTGATAGAGAAAACAGATTTTCTGATATCGTCAGAAAATTTCCCTGAACAATTCACTGGGGAAAAGAATCCATTTGAGTCTCTAAAGAGAATTTTTTCTTTTGGGCCAAAATTGGTTGGGATGACTCTTGGATATAAGGGAGTTCTAGCTTTTGATGGAAGCACTTTTTATGAAATAGAATCTTTTCCTGTAAATGTTGTAGATACAACAGGTGCAGGTGATGCATTCCACGCAGGGTTCCTGTATGGTCAAATCAAGAATTTTTCTATTGAGAAATCTCTTCAATACGGAAATGCGGTTGCTGCAATAAATTGTACAAAACTTGGAGGGAGATCCGCTCTTCCTTCTTCTGATGAAGTTTCTAATTTCTTGAGCGTCAATAAAAAAGGATAAAGATTAGAATGAGTTTAAGAATCTACTTATGTTTCCTATTGGGAGTTAGTTTTTTTATTAATGGATGTGATTTTTATCCGATTTTTTCTTTACCAAAAGAATCGGTTTCTGGAGTTGTTCGTTTGACTCCACAACTTAAAAAAAGAGCACTAAAGGTAAGAACGCTTTTCTTATACTTACAATCTGAACGAGGAGGACCTCCTTTAGCGGTACAAAAATTAATTAATGTTAAATTTCCTTATCATTTTATATTAACAAAGAACGATTCAATGATGCCTGGGGTTTCATTTACTGGTCGTGTTTTAGTTAGAGCAAGATTAGATTCTGATGGAATCGTTGGTACTTTTAGCGCAGGTGATTTCGAAGGTGTTTCCCATAAAATTGTGCAAGTCGGTTCAAAAAATGTGAATGTTGTTATTTCTAGAGAAGGGAAAAAAAAGAAAAATTCAAAAATAAAGACTTCTTTAATCAAAAAATTTACAAAGAAGTCTTTCGAAAAAAAAATATCCGGAGTTATAACAATTGATGATTCTTTAGTTTCTTTGAGAAATAAAAAATCTATTTTATATGTTATTGCCAAGAGTAAAAATAGAAGGGCTCCTGTAGCGGTCGTAAGGATACCGTCACCTTCATTTCCATTTAAGTTTGAATTGTCTGAAAGAAATGTCATGATGAAA
>CAYWAX010000206.1:0-3196 GCA_964456425.1 uncultured Nitrospinaceae bacterium
TTGTTACTTTTCCTGAAAGATATCCAGGCACAAAAGTATTTAAATTAGAAGAAAACTATAGAAGTACAAATCCTATTATGGAATTAGCAAATGCATCTATTACAAACAATACAAAACAATATCCAAAAGAACTTCGAAGTGTAAAAAAAGAAGGTGACCTGCCAGTATTGGCATTATGTCAGGACGTGTTGCAGCAGAGTGAATTTGTGGCACAAAAGATTTTAGAACTTAAAGATGAAGGAATATCTTTATCTGAGGTAGCCATTTTGTATCGTGCGCATTATCATTCTATTGAATTGCAAATGGAACTAACCAGGCGTTCTATTCCCTTTGAAATACGAAGCGGTTTGCGATTTAATGAGAGTAGGCACGTGAAAGACGTGATTTCTTTCTTGCGTTTTGTGAATTGTCCTACAGATGAACTTGCTTGGAAACGCGCCTTGAATTTACTACCTGGCATTGGGAATACTACCGCCACAAAAATATGGGATTTTGTTCGCAGTACTGAGGATCCTCTTCAATTAGATTTTGTGCAAGAGAATATGACAATACCAAAGCGTGCAAAAGATTCTTGGAAACATTTTGTCGAGTTGACTTCATTGCTGCAGTCTCAATGTAAAGTGCATGAAGGAAAGAGCGATAATATAGGGTCTCCTTCTGAAATGATCAGTATGGTTTTATCAAAGTTTTATAGGAATTATATTGAGCTGACATTTGATAATGCAGATTCTCGAATTGACGATATCAACCAACTCTCTGAATTTGCATTAAATTATAATAGTGTTGAAGACTTTCTTGCCGAACTCGCACTCATGGGTACATTTGGAATAGAAACTACAGAACAAGAAAATAATTTTGATGAAGGAGAGTCTGTTATTCTAAGTACAATTCATCAGTCAAAAGGATTAGAATGGAAGGCAGTTTTTGTTCTATGGCTCACAGATTCACGTTTTCCTTCAGCAAGGTCTCTTGGTACAGAAGGCGGGGAAGAGGAGGAAAGAAGACTTTTCTATGTGTCTGTTACTAGAGCAAAAGATCATCTTTTTTTATGTCAGCCTATGCTTGAAACGAATATGTATAAGCAAAGTGGATTTTCCAGACTCTCGCGTTTTGTAAAAGAACTTCCTGATTCTTTGTATGAAAGATGGACGCTACTAGATGAGAGTTCTTCAAATGATAGTTTTGGCAGTACAGATTATGAAAGTGACAATTGGAGTAAACCTGCAGACCCAGATGATCCGGATGGTTTTGTATATGAGTTCTTTGACCAAAAAAATTAATTATTAGTTTTTAATAGGAGAAAGATGGAATGAGTGAATATTATAAGATCAATGCCGCTGATAATGATTTCAGACAGAATTATAGATTGATGGTAGGGACAATAGTTCCAAGACCAATCGCGTGGGTAAGTAGTATAAGCAAAGACGGAATTGCCAATTTAGCACCATTCTCTTTTTTCACATGTGTGGGACAGGATCCTCCCCTCGTTTCGATTTCTGTCGGAAAAAGTACAGACTCTTTGAAAGATACAACCAACAATATTCTTGAAAGCAAAGGATATGTAATTCATGTTGTGTCAAACGGATTTGAGGAGCAAATGAATATTTCGGCGGATAATTTTCCATCGAATATCGACGAATTTAAGGAGGCAGGTTTGAATGCGGTTTCTTCAGATATGGTATCTGCTCCTAGAGTAGAAAATATTCCTGTGGCGATGGAATGCGAATTCCGTCATATGATCACTAATGGAGTTGGACATAAAGTGAATCTCGTGATCGGAGAAGTCCTTTGCTGGCATATACGAAAAGACGTTGGTATGGAAGAAGGCAAGTATATAGATCCAGTGAAACTAGAACCGGTTGGGAGGCTAGCAGGAAATGATTACTGCCGTACACAAGATATTTTTCCAATGCAAAGACCGGATAGAAAAGCAGGCCAACAGTCTCCTTGAACTACGGTTTAAGAATTTGCTATCCTATTTCAATTCCTGATTCTTTTCTGGAGCAATGCCATGAGTGATATTCCAAAAAGCATGCATGCTATTGTGACAAGTGGCCCGAACGAATTTGAATATAAAGAAGTACTTGTGCCTGATTTTGAACCTGGCAATATTCTTGTGAAAGTAGCCGCATGCGGAATCTGCGGTACGGATACGCATATTTTAGGAGGACATATGCGACCCATGTGGCCCCCTTACTATCCCTTTATACAGGGACACGAATGGTGCGGTACGGTTGCTGGCATTGGAAAAGATGTGAGAACCGATTTGGAGGTTGGGGATAGGGTGATTATGGAGCCAACTGTGGGATGTTCTTCTTGTGCCATGTGTATAGCAGGTAATTATCATCTTTGTGAGAATGCAGCAAAAAAAGACGGCGGATATAAACTTCTTGGACATACTGCAGATGGGGCATTTAGTGAGTATGGATTAGCCCCACCTAATAATTTACATAAAATGCCTGAAAAAATGACCTGGGAAGATGCGGTGATTGTCAATCAAGTCGTGATCGCTCTTCATGCTTTAGACCGCGGTCAGGTTTATCCAGCAGATGAGGTAGCCATCCTTGGTCCTGGCCTATTAGGGCTTTCTGTATTGCAACTCGTGAAATATTTAGGTGCCTCCAAAGTTTTTGTCACTGGGAGAGGGTACAGACTCGATATTGCGAAAGAACTTGGAGCAGATGTTGTGATTGATATTACAAAAGAAAATCCAGTAGAAGTGGTGATGGATCATACGAATGGAAAAGGAGTAGATCTAAGCGTTGAATGTGCCGGTCCTGTAAGTACGATGAGAGAAGCGGTGGATATGGTTCGAAGAGGAGGACGTGTAGTATTAGAAGGAATTAACGGGGGAGACGAGGTCTCCTTCAATACAGACCGTATTGTATTAGATGAAATTTCTGTATTTGGAGGAAGAGGTTCTCCAAATTGTTATCCACGAGCTATACAGATTATTGCGGATGGACACATCCAAACCGACAAAATGCTTACGCATAGTTTTCCTCTTTCTGAGTTTGAGGAAGCGATGAGAATGTTTCAGGCAAGGGAAGACGGAGTCATGAGAGTGATGTTGACTCCTTAGTGACAACCTATAGAGAGTTTCGATTTTTTTAGAAAAAGGAACTTGTATGCAGAAGTTTTCTGTTTTCTTTCTGACTTTTTTTCTTGCCCCAATTTTTTTATTATCTGCAGAACC
>CAYWAX010000207.1:0-3191 GCA_964456425.1 uncultured Nitrospinaceae bacterium
AAGTCGGGATGCAATACTGCAGGAGTATTTTTCTCAATTGGAATTGAAGATATGATTTGCGTCGGTATGATATAGAAATACGAAAAAACACTTAACCCAAGCAAAATCAAACTAATAATTATAGAACCTTTACGCACCTTGTTTCCTTGTAATCTTTGAAGTATGTAACATGTATATGATATTACATTTATCAAGTCAAGTTATCTGCAATACGGAGACTTACTCTCCCTTAAATTCAGGCTTTCTTTTTTCCATGAATGCTTTTCTGCCTTCTGTATAATCATGACTATTAAAACAGATTTGTGACATCTCTTTTATTCTATCCATATTCCTTTTTGATTCATCTTCGCGAGTCTGATCGACTGAGAATTTAGATGCCATAATAGACAAAGGGGCATTTTCTGAAATCACATTTGCGTAGTCTCTAATGACCTGTTCTAAATCATCTACAGAGGTAACTTGATTTACAAGACCTATTTGTAAGGCTTCCTGAGCAGTTAATCTCTTTGCTGTGAAGAGAATATGTTTTGCAAAGGATGGCCCAACTAAATTAGTGAGTTTGTTGATATAATCAAAACTATACGCAATGCTAAGTTTAGCCGCAGGAATACCAAGTTGAGAATCTTCAGAGGCAATACGAATATCAGCTTGAAGAGCGATTCCCATACCTCCACCCAAACAATAGCCTTGAATCATTGCAATGAGTGGTTTTTTTATATTTGCTAGTTTGTCTCTTGCGGAAGCAGAAATCTTTTCATATTCCTGGGCAGCGGAAGCATCTGATCGACTTTTTTCAAATTGCGATATATCGGCACCGGAGACGAAAGCTTTGTCTCCCGCACCTTTCATTACTATTAGTCTAATATTATCATCTTCCTCGAATGCAGTAAGAATTTTTGCCACTGCTTCCCACATTTCAATGGAAATAGCGTTTCTTTTTGCGGGATTATTGAAAATCATCCATCCAATATGTCCATCTACTTCAGCAATCATTTTATCTGTGTTTAAATCCATTTTTTAACCTTTTAGTAATGAGTATAAATTTATTTAAGATATTAGACTTCAGAAATGTCTGGAGTCTGAAAAGCAGTTATTTCTGGAAGTTCTTCCGTAAATTTACTTATTTCTACTAATGTACTATGAGAAGAAGGTCCTTGAGAAAGTCGGGATGTTCCTCTATCAA
Source organism: uncultured Nitrospinaceae bacterium (assembly GCA_964456425.1). Lineage (GTDB taxonomy): Bacteria > UBA8248 > UBA8248 > UBA8248 > UBA8248 > UBA3496. The sequence continues at coordinate 1,184 of CAYWAX010000207.1, forward strand.
GAGTAAGTACGTTTGGATTCCCGTGTTTGTCAAGCGAACCAGGCACTCCTGGTTCAATGGGGTCAAACCAAGCACCTGTATGAATTCGTATAACGCCTTTTCTAATTTCGTCGCTTAAACATGCTCCAGCAAGAATAGAGCCTCTATTATTAGAAATCTTAATCACATCTCCATCTTCGATACCTCTTTCAGAGGCATCCTTCGGATGAATGATCGCGGGTTCTCTACCTTTAATTTTAGAGGAAAGACTACATGAGCCATTATCCATTTGTCCATGGAGTCTATTCTTAGGTTGGTTTGAAATCAGATGGAAGGGAAATTCTTTTGCCTTGTCTGAACCCAACCATTCGCTTGGCTCTATCCATTTTGCATGAGCAGGACAATCCTCATAATTAAAACTTTCCAAGGTTTCTGAATAAATTTCTATTTTTTTACTTGGAGTTTTTAGTGGAAACTTCTCGGGGTCTTTTCGGAAATTTTCAAATAAAACAAAAGGTTTGGTTGGTGCTTCAATTTCTATATGACCTTTTTCCCAGAAAGAATCAAAGTCCGGATAATTAAACCCCATACTTTTCGCATTTTCTTGACATTCTCTATAGAGATGTTTAAGCCACTCCATGTCATTTCTTCCTTCAGTATAATCATTTCCAAAGCCTAATTTATGGGAGAGTAAGGAAAAAATGTCATAGTCGCTCTTTGAATTTTCTACTGGGTCGATTGCTTTTTGCATAGCAATAATATATCTGTCTCTTCCTCCAGAACCGATATCGTTTCTCTCTAACGTTGTAGTTGCAGGAAGTACAATATCTGCATGCCTTGCTGTAGAAGTCCACCATGGGTCATGAACTATTACGGTGTCAGGTTTTTTCCAAGCTTCAATGAGCCTATTTAAATCTTGATGGTGGTGAAATGGATTTCCTCCACACCAATAAACAATTTTTGTTGAAGGGTATATCCTTTTTTCTCCGTCGAAGTCGTAGGGTTGTCCAGGATTAAGAAAAAGATCTGCAATACGAGCAACGGGAATATATGAATTAGTTGGATTTTCTCCAGTAGGAAGCTTTGGCGTTGGAAAGTTCTTCCTAGGAATACCAATTCCTCCCATGCTACCGTATCCAAACGCAAATCCACCGCCAGGCAATCCTATTTGCCCAAGTATAGATGCGAGCGTAACAGTCATAGAGAAAGGCTGTTCTCCGTATTCTGCTCTTTGAAGTGACCAGTTTGTAGCAATCATAGTTCTAGAAGTAGTCATCTGTTTTGCTAGGAGAAGAATTTCTTCTTCAGGAATCTCGGTTATGGAAGATGCCCACTTAGCATCTTTGGGCTGACCATCGATGGTTCCTAGTAAGTAAAGTTCAAATTTATCGTAACCAGAACAATTTTTGTTGAGAAAATTCTTGTCATGTAAATCTTTAATGACAATAGTATGTGCAAGAGCTAGCATAAGAGCAGTATCTGAATTTGGTCTTATTTGTAACCATTTTGCCTCAGTAAATTTTGGAATGTCTGAACGAAGTGGACTAATGTTTATAAATTTAATTCCTTTTTCTTTTGCTTTTTTTAGCCATTCTTCAGTGGAATGTTCCGCAACTCCACCGTTTATGACTTGATTGTTTTTTACAGGAATGCCACCAAAAAGAACCATGAGTTCCGTGTTATCTACTATGCTATCCCAAGAAGTAGTTTCGCTAGAACAGACAGAATTGGTCCCAACCAAATACGGAGTAATCGCATACCCTGCCGAAATACTGTAGGTAAGCTTCTGATCTGTAAAACCACCAAAAAGATTGAAGAACCTTTTGAGAAGGCCTTTTGCATTATGGAATTTCCCTGCGCTAGCCCAACCGTATGATCCTGCAAAAATAGATTCATTGCCGTGATCTTTTTTTACTCTCTTAAGTTCATCACTAATAAGTTCTATTGCTGTATCCCAAGAAATAGGAACAAAGGATTCTTCTCCTCTTTTTGCTTTACTCTTTTCTGGTCCCTTTTCTAGCCAACCAGA
>CAYWAX010000208.1:0-3162 GCA_964456425.1 uncultured Nitrospinaceae bacterium
TTAACTGAAATGACTGAAAAAAAAGTAGAGTTCTTAGCAACGCTTGAGAGCGCACAAAAACTAGGCTATGCAGAGGCTGATCCGTCTTTTGATATAGATGGAATAGATGCAGCCCATAAGATAGCAATCCTTGCTAATATTGCATTTGGAAGTCCTGTAAATGTTGATAATTTTTTTATTGAAGGTATTAGGAATATTCATTCTCTCGATGTTCAATATGCGACTGAGTTAGGATATGTAATAAAGCTTATGGCAATTGCCAGACAAGAAGAGGATGGGTTAGATATCCGTGTTCATCCCGCTTTGTTGCCACAAGAAAACCCTGTAGCGCAGGTGAACGGGGTTTTGAATGCAGTTAGTATTTCTACTTCTCATGCTGGCCCTCAAGTTTTTGTTGGTCGTGGTGCGGGATCGAATCCAACAGCTAGTGCTGTGGTCTCGGATATTATTGAGTTGGCAAGGAGTAATATTTTAGGTGTCAAATCAAGAGTTCCCGCTGCTTCTTTTTTGACCGAATGTAGAAAGTCATTAAATATTTTAGATAGAGATCTCAATTCGACCAAATTTTACCTTAGGCTTTCTGTATTAGATAGTCCTGGAGCATTAAGTGAAATAACAGGTTTGTTTAGTGAACAGGATATAAGCATAGAGACTGTTTTGCAGAAAGGAAAATCTTTATCTGAAGGTTATGTTCCATTGGTTATAATGACTCATGAAGCGATAGAAAAAGATATGAGCAAAGCCATAGAAAATATTGTAAAACTCGAAGTTGTTCATTCAGAATATTCCATGATAAGAGTTGAATCAAATCACTCTTCCGCTTCTGAAGATTAAATGAAAAAAGTTATAGTCGTATATCTAGGTGATGTGTTCGATGCAAAAGAAGATTTGCTAGAGGATCAGACACCTTTAGAGGCAGCAGAGACTCCTTTTCTGGATCATATTTATTCCTTTTCTTATAATGGTTCTATAGCAAATCCTAATATTCTTGATTCTTATGCTATTTCTTCAATATTATCTATGTTTCTTGGGATAAAAAAAAATCAACATTCTTCTTTTTATCTTGCAAAAGGTATGGATTGCGAACTGAAAGAAAATGATATTATTTTCAAGAATAACTTTGTTTCGTTAAAGCCTACAGCAAAGAGTCTTTCTGTAATGGACCCTTCGGGAGCCTCTCTTTCTGTAGAAGAAAAATTAGAACTTACAGAATTACTGAATTCTGATCTTTATAAAGATGAGAAGGAATCTTTTTATTTGAAGACTAGTTCAGGTGGAAATTCTGTTCTTATATACAGTAAAGAAAATTTAGATAAAAAACTAGTTTCCTTCAATGAATTCCATTCCCCTTATGAATTTATGGGAAGAGAAATAGACGTATATCCAAAAATGCAGGAGCAGTCTAAAAGGTTTATGTACATAATGAATGAATCGCAGATGTTAATGTCTAAGTATCCAGTCGTTATTGAAAAGTCTAAAGATAATTTCTTTATCCCAAATAGTATTTGGTTTCATGAAGGTTCGTTCGTTGAGTCATTGAATGTTAAATTTCCGCTACATCCATTTAAGAAATCTATCGTTTTATCTCCAAATCTGATTATGAAAGGATTTGCAAGTACTTGTGAAATGCAATATTTGTCAAATGTAGAGAATTATACGAAAACCTTCGAAGAAAACGATTTTGTATTTTTAGATAAAGAAATGAGTGACAAACAACTCGATCCAATTGAGAAAGTGAACGAAATACAAGTGTTAGACAAAAAAATAGAAAAAATTGCAGATCAATTTGCTAATGTTAACGCTAATATTTTATTTCTTTTTAACTATCCATATAATATGAATAATGAAAAAGAAAAACGATGTTCATTTCTTCTAAGCGAACTTAAAAACGGAATTTTTAAATTACCTCAAAAAAAATTCACTACATTTGATTTACTTTGTATCTTTTCTAATGCAATATCGCTTCCCGATTTAAAATCTTCTGGCTTTATAGAAGGAAAGTTTGGTGAAAGGAAAAATGTAAGCCCAATGATTTTAGGTTCTAAATTGTTTAAGAATTAGCTCTCAATGGAGTAGAACATGAGTTTAGTAGTTCAAAAGTTTGGTGGTACTTCAGTAGGAGATATTGATAGACTTCAAGCTGTAGCAAAGCGGGTAGTTTCCCAGAAAAATAAGTGGGATCAAATGGTCGTTGTTGTTAGTGCTATGGGAGGAGAAACTGATCGTCTTATTGATATGGCCGGAGTTTTAAGTCAGAATCCACAAAAGAGAGAAATGGATTTACTGTTGACCAGTGGAGAACGTATTTCAAGTTCTTTACTTTCTATTGCCATAAATTCTCTTGGTTTCCCTTCTATTTCTCTTACTGGTGGTCAAGCAGGAATTATGACTGACGGTGAACATTTAAGTGCAAGAGTACGCACTATTAGACCCGATAGAATTATAAGAGAACTGGACTCCGGAAGAATTGTAGTAGCTGCAGGTTTTCAGGGAGTCGATGAATTTAATGAGGAAACGACATTAGGAAGAGGAGGTTCAGATCTCACAGCAGTTGCTTTGGCTGCATCTTTAAATGCTGATTTGTGTGAGATATACACCGATGTAGATGGGGTTTATACTGCAGATCCCAGAATAGTTGAGAAATCTGTTTGCTTAAAAGAGATTTCTTTTGACGAAATGATGGAGATGGCAGTACTTGGTGCGAAGGTTTTGCAGCCTAGAGCCGTTGATTTAGCAGCGAAATATAACTTGCCATTGGTAGTTAGATCTTCATTTGGAGAAGGAGAAGGTACTTTGATTAAGATGGAAGATGATTCTTTGGAAGCCCCAGCGGTAAGTGGTGTGAATTGTGATAAGAAACAATCTAAAATAACAGTTTTAAATATTCCTGATGAACCTGGTATAGCTTCAAAGTTGTTCGGAAAATTAGCAGAAAGTTCGATTATGATTGATATGATCGTTCAAAATGTGGGTGAAAAAGGTTATGCCGATATTTCTATTACGGTTAATCGTGATTTTGCCCAAGATGCAGAATCAATTATAGAAGGTCTTAAATCTGATTTTGGAGATATTGAAATTATCAGAAATGACGAGATCGCTAAGGTGTCTGTTGTGGGAATAGGAATGAAACGCCGAGTGACCCGGTTATAAACGACAGGTATC
>CAYWAX010000209.1:0-3152 GCA_964456425.1 uncultured Nitrospinaceae bacterium
TAAAGGACCGGTTACTGCCATGATCTGTGCGCCTATATGAGTGTCAGGACTAGTGTAATTTACCATAGGAACTCTGCCTAAACTCGGTCTTAGTCCGTGTATGCCACAAGCATATGCAGGATATCGAATAGATCCAGCAATATCAGTTCCATGGCCTATTGCACCCATTCCGGATGCTGTAGCAGATGCAGCACCTCCCGATGATCCTCCTGGAGTAATCGTGTTATTGTGAGGGTTCAATGTGTGGCCATGAAGGCTATTTCTAGTAAACCAATGTATACAGAAAGGGGGAGTATTCGTCCTTCCAATTAAAATAGCATCACTTTTTTTTAAATTATGAACTACTGGACTATCTTTAGTAGCTATCAAATCTTTTTGAATCCTGACACCGTTTGTAGTAGCAAATCCTTTTTGGTCTGCATTTTCCTTGATTGTAACAGGAACTGCGGCAAGAATACCTAAATCTTCTCCATTTTTTAGTTTCTTGTCTAGTTCATTGGATGTTTGTAGAGCATGGTCGAATGTTTTTGCAACTATAGCATTTAATTTGGGGTTGATATTTTCTATGTGTTGAATCATCTGGTTGCAGATTTCAACAGCAGAAACTTCTTTAGTTCTAAATAATTTAGAGATTTCGTGAGCGCCTAACTCCCAGAGTTCTTGCATGAAAAGACTCCTTTTTTTAGGTATCTTATTAGATAATTTTAATTTTTCAAATCACATTTTTCTAATATCGTTACTATATTAGAGCCAAGAGTGAGTCCTAATCTGGGATCTTGTTTTCCTCTAATAGCGTTTATGAAGGTTTCTATTGCAATATCTAAAGGTAGTTTGTTTTCGTTAGGGATATATATTTTTGTACATTTAGAATTTTTATTTATTTTCAATTTGTCGTTATCAAGATCATCGAAAATTAATGAACCGTTCTCTCCAATAACCTCAATTCTTCTTGTCTTTTCTGTCATTCCATTTCCAACTGTAGATTTCGTATGAATTCCATTAGGAAATTTGAGATTTATTTCCCATACTTCTTCTAGGTTCTTCTCCCTGATTTGGCTGCTTATTCGATTGGATGATATATGATTTGGGTACTCCTTAGCTATATCCAAACACATTGACAAATCATGTGGTCCATAATCCCAAAGTGGGGGAGTATGGACACGAAATGGACCAAAAGAGCCCCCTTTTGTAACAATATTTTTTATCATCCCTATAGAGGGCAAATTTTCTTTTAATGTCGTGTATGCAGGATGAAATAAGTAAGTATGATCTACCAGAGAAACAATATTTTCTTTTGAGTATAAGGATTCTATTTCTACAGACTGTTCTGAACTTAGAGCGAGAGGCTTTTCTAACATTACAGGAATTTTAATGTTTGTGTTTGCTGCTAAGATTTTGAATTGGACTAAAGGTGGAACTGCGAGTATCAATGCATCTATATAATTGATAGAAAAAACATCTTCCCAGTTAGAGAAAATATGACAACTATTTCCCACGAATTTTCTATTTTCTATATTACTAGTACATAAAGCGGAAATTTCTATATTTTCTAATCTAGAAACAGTTTTTGCATATATTTTTCCCCATCTTCCGCATCCAACAAGAGCTAATTTTATGTATTTCATAAGGACCTCTACTTATATGCAATCTTAGCCCACTCAAAGAATTTTTGAAGACCTCTTTCTAATTCTACTGTAGGACTGAAACAGAGATCTTTTTTTGATTTTGTAAGATCAGGACATCTTCTTTGAGGTTCATCTGGTGGATAGCTAGAAGGATATGCTGACAATTCAACTTTCACTTCTTCTTCGATAATCCTGCTGATATATTTCGTTAATTCAATAACAGAAATTTCTGGAGAATCATTCCCAATATTGTATGCTTCGCCTGGTTTTCCATTTAAAAGTGCCTTTATGAATCCAGTAACAGCATCTGTGATATAGCAGTATGTTCTTGTTTGACTTCCAGTTCCATATACCTTTACGGTGTTTCCAGAAATGATTTGTCTAGCGAAGTTTGGTAAAACCCTATAGTCGCTTTTGTTCATTCCAGGACCGAAAACATTGAATGGTCTTACAATTACTGAATGTACGCCAAATTTTTCATAATAGATTCTGGAAATAGTTTCTCCTAATCTTTTGCTTTCATCATAACAAGCTCTTGGGCCTAGGCTGGAAACATTTCCTCTGAATGTTTCTGGAGTAGGAACATTGTCATCGTAAGGATCCCCGTAAATTTCACTAGAACTAAAGTATAGCAATTTCGCACCTTGTTCTTTGGCTAAATTCAACATATTTCTAGTTCCTTGAATTGCCACATCTAGTGTTTCGAGCGGATATTTTCTGTAGTAAGTTGGGCTAGCGATTCCCGCAGCATGAACAATAAAATTTACTTCTTGATTGATTGCAATCTCTTGAACAACATCATGTTCAAGAAATTCTACAAAGTCATAATTAAAATGATTCATTAATGACTTAGAAGAAGTGATTAAATTGTCTATTGAAATAACTTTGCAAGGAGATGTGAATAAACTTTCATTTAAAATTTTCGCAACCCGAATGAACATTTGTCCTAGGAAACCGAGTCCGCCAGTAATGAGTATAGTTTTTCCTTCAAATTCGTATATTTCCTTTTTTGAATTTTTGACTATTTCTTTCGCATCTTCTTCGTTAAATGCAATATTCAATTATATCACCTTGAGTTTGGGAAGGGGGACTATGAATTTTCCTCCATTTCTAGAGAAATCGATTTGCTTTTCAATAATAGAATCGTAAAAATTCCATGCTAAGATTAATAAATAATCAACAGGATTTTTTTCTAAATATTTTGAACTTACGACTGGAATATTGTATCCTGGCGTAAATAAATTTTGTTTCAAAGGACTATCATCAACAATGTATTCAATATCTTGCCTAGATATATTAAAGTGATGCATTAAAGTAGTAGCTTTTGCTGGGGCTCCAAAACCAGCTAGTTTCATTCCTTTTCTACGAATTTCCTTAATTAATACATTTAAATCATTCTTAAGGGCATCAATAGACACAGAAAAATCGTGAAAAGTAGATAGAGTAAATATTTTATTTCTATTTTCATTTCTCACAATATTTTTTACTGACATTTTAGTCTTTTTCTTTCCAGTATGTTTTTGTACA
>CAYWAX010000210.1:0-3099 GCA_964456425.1 uncultured Nitrospinaceae bacterium
ATAAAAAATATAATTATTTTTTTGATTTTTCTTTTAATTTTTGAAAAATCGTGGAGGTTTTTTTTATGAGTTATCTAGATAGTCAATCGAAAACAGAAATCAGAGATGGAATGAGAATTGATTGGGATGTTCCGATCACAGTAGATGACGGTCTCGTTTTACGTTGTGATGTATATCGTCCAATTGAAGATGGAAAATATCCTGTTTTAATGACCTACGGTCCGTATGGAAAGTATCTTTTGTTTCAAGACTTGTATGCTTCTGCATGGGATTTGATGGCAGAAAAACATCCTGATGTAACGGCAGGTTCTACTAACAAATATCAGAATTGGGAAGTAGTGGATCCAGAAAAATGGGTTCCTGAGAATTACGCGATAGTGAGAGTTGATTCTAGAGGTTGTGGTCGCTCTCCTGGAGTAATTGATATTTGGTCGGCTAGGGAAGCAAAAGATCTGCATGATTGTATTGAGTGGGGCGGTGTACAGGAGTGGTCTAACGGTAAAGTTGGGCTGAACGGGATTTCCTATTATGCAGAAAACCAATGGCAAGTGGCAGCTCTTCAGCCGCCACATCTTGCAGCAATGTGTATTTGGGAAGGTGCCGCAGATTTCTACAGAGATATGGGACACCATGGTGGAATTTTTTGTAATGGTTTTTCAAGAACTTGGTCAGAAATGCAGGTGTATACAGTCCAGCATGGCTTAGGAGAACGTGGGTTTGTAAGTAAGATGAATGGAGATCTAGTCTCTGGACCGCTTACATTAACTCCAGAGGAACTTGGAGTGAATCGAAATGATTTTGGAGATGACGTTTTAGCACATAAGCTCGATACAGATGAGTATTGGACTTCAAGAATGCCTGATTTTTCGAAGATTGAAGTTCCTCTTCTTTCTACTGCGAACTGGGGTGGACAGGGATTACATCCACGCGGTAACTTTGAAGGTTTTGTGCGCAGTGCTTCTGAGGAAAAATGGTTAGAAGTGCATGGAATAGAACATTGGACACACTTTTATACAGACTACGGAAGAGAAATGCAGCTTAAATTCTTTGATCATTTCCTAAAAGAAGAAGATTCTGGTTGGGAGAAACAATCGAAAGTATTCTTGCAAGTTCGCCATGTAGGAGAAAAATTTGTACCAAGAGAAGAAAATGAATGGCCTCTTGCTAGAACAGATTGGAAGAAGTTGTATCTTGACACCTCAGATTATAGCTTGGATGAAGAATCCCCTTCGGTGAATTCGACAGCAAGTTATGATGGATTTAGTGATGGATTGATTTTCTTAACACAACCCTTTAAAAAGGAAACAGAACTTACAGGCCCTATGGCATCTAAATTATTTGTTTCTTCTGAAACGAATGATGCAGATTTTTTCCTTGTGGTTCGTCTTTTTTCTCCAGATATGAAAGAAATCACATTTGTAGGAGCTGTTGATCCTCACACACCGATTGCACAGGGGTGGTTGAGAGCTTCTCATAGAAAACTAGATGAGGAACTTACGTTGCCCTATAGGCCTTATCATACGCATGACGAAATACAACCTCTGAACCCTGGGGAAATATATGAATTAGATATTGAAATTTGGCCTTCGTGTGTGGTGGTACCCGAAGGGTACAGAATAGGACTTTCTGTTCGCGGGAAAGATTATGTATATCCGGGTGGGCAATCAGGTGGATTGTCGAATATGAAAGAGCCATTTACGGGTGTTGCTCTGTTTTACCACAATGACCCTAAAGATAGACCGCCGGAAATTTTTGGTAAAAAGGTAACTTTACATTCAGGTCCTGAACATCAACCATATTTACTACTTCCTTTTATGCCTTAGCATAAAAGTGATAGATAGATTTTTTTATTCAGCAAAAGTTGTTCCTGATTTTTCATGATGAGAACATCCGCCGTAGCTAGCTACGAGTTCGGCTACATCAGTTTTGCTAGGATTCTCTTGACCATGGTATTCACCTGCAGGTGCGTAACAAAAATTACCCGCTTCTACTAAGTGTTTTTCAGGATTCGCTGGATCGCCTGCATACACGTAGATAGGGCCTCTGACAACATAAAAAGTTGCATCACAGGTATGCTTGTGCATTTTATTTTTTCCGCCGGGTGGAATAATAGTCCTCTGCATAGTCATCACTTTTGTTTCAGTAGATTGATCATTTACTCCCCATAAAATCGTATAGGGAGGTTCAAAATTTTCATCATTTTCGATTCCAACAGAATTGATTATCTTCATTTTTCCCTCATAAAATTTATTTTTTTGTTATTAATTGAATATGTTATTCTACAGGAGTTTTTTGCTGGAGAGAACTAACTCTTTTAATTGAATTAAATATGCATCGGAGAAATTTCTAATTCATATGCGTAAAATAAGTGCAGTTACGTTAGAGACAAAAGATGTGAAAGGTATGATTCCTTTTTATGAACGATTAGGTTTTGCCATTAAGAATAGCAAAGGGGACAATTTTGTAAGTCTCTCATTTGGCGATTGTTTTTTAAATTTTGTGAAAAATGCAAAACTTGCCACTCCAACTATAAATGGAAGGATTATCTTTCATGTAGAGGATGTGAACAGTTTTCATGAGAAGATTGTTGCTGCGGGAATTGAACCTGACATGCCTCCTTCTGATGCGAGATGGGGAGAGAGATATTTTCATGTGACAGATCCAGATGGTAACGAGATTAGTTTCGCAAAACCGTTGTAGGTTTTATCTCGCAATTATTAAATAGAAAAAGGAGACCATATTATATACAATTGTGGTCTGCCTAATTTAAAACACTTTAAAGGAGTTTTCGATGCAATATTTTTACCGAACGAAAGAGATGTCAAATGAAATGGCTGGGGAAGCGTATAGTTCAGCGAATGGATCCTGGGTTACTGGAGAAAGATTGATTTTTGGAGAAATTACCATGCCTGCAGGAACAAAATCAAATTCACATAGTCACCCAAATGAACAGTTTGTCATTGTGATTAAAGGCTCGAGTCGTTCTAAAATTGAAGGGCAGTCAAAAGATCTAAGGGCAGGGGATATTTCACTAAAACCACCTAATTCAATTCATTCTGGTGAAGTTATAGGAGATGAAGATTTAGTTTTTGTGACTGC
>CAYWAX010000211.1:0-3005 GCA_964456425.1 uncultured Nitrospinaceae bacterium
TGCTGCTGAAGCTGTAAAGTTAGAAGGTGGAGTCCGAGTATTTGAGCATGTCAAAGGTCTTGTAGAAAGAGAGATTCCTGTCATGGGTCATATAGGTCTTACGCCTCAAAGTATTCACTCTTTCGGTGGATATAAAGTACAAGGTAAAACTAAATTTGTTGCAGATAAAATCCGTGAGGATGCCCTTTCGCTTCAAGATGCAGGTGTTTTCTCCATAGTTATTGAGGGTGTTCCATCTGAATTAGGTTCGCAAATAACTGAAGAAGTTGAGATTCCCACTATTGGTATTGGTGCAGGTCCATTTTGTGACGGTCAAATTTTAGTTACTCAAGATATGTTAGGTCTTTTTAGTGACTTTACTCCTAAATTTGTTAAGGTTTATTCTGATCTTGGAGTAAAAGCTAGAAATGCAGTAGAAACTTTTTGTAGTGAAGTTCGTTCAGGTGATTTTCCAACTGAAGAGCATAGTTTTTAGCCTCTTTAAATTATTTATCATTTCATCTCAAAATCATACCCAAAAGTATTGAATTATTTATTTTCTCTCCATATTTCCCCACAAAAATAAAGTATTGAATTATATGTATCTATTCTATTGAATTTTTTTATGTTGACATATTTTAATTAAATATGTATAAATATTTTATCAAGTGGGTCAAAGTGGGTTCTCGTGGGGGGAATTATGCTTATTAGTTCACATACTGTTTCCGTTGATGAAAAAGGCAGGGTAAATATACCTGCTCGATTCAGAGAGTATCTTTACTCAAAATTCGGAGATCAACTCGTTTTGTTGGATATGGACGGTTGTATCTTTGCATATCCCCTAGAAGAATGGCGAAGAAGATTTAGTGATAAATTCAGTCAGTTACCAACATATAGAGATGATGTAAGAAAATATGTGAGAAGTATGTATGGTAGAGCAACTGAATGTGTCCTTGATAGACAAGGTCGTCTTTTATTACCTTCGCAACTCCGTGATTCAGCTGAAATTGGAAAGGATGCCGTGATAATTGGTCTCGAAAACAAATTTGAGATATGGAGTAGTGAGAATTGGAAAAAACAAATCACAGAAACTTCTGATGTATTAGAAGAGGGAAAAGAGACGTTTATAGAACTTGAATTTTAATGCTTTTTTTTGAGAATAGTGATGCGATTAACTTATAAAGAAAAAAAATCTCAAAATAAAGTTAATGATATCGATTTTGAAGTATCTCATACCCCGGTTATGGTTCGAGAAGTTTTAAATTTCTTGTCTCCTGTTTCCGGTGCTGTGTTCTTAGATACTACCTTGGGCGGAGGGGGACACAGTAAACTGATTCTAGATGCGATTCAGCCTTCGGGTGTGCTGGTCGGCTGTGATCGGGATAGAGATGCTATCAATATCTGTAAAGAAAAATTTAAAGTTCATGGAAATTCTGTACGTATACATCACTCAAATTTCACTCATATTAAAAAAATCTTAAAAGATGAAAATATAGATTTTGTAGATGGAATAATTTTTGATTTAGGATTTTCTTCGATTCAAATGGATAACTCTAAAAGAGGATTTAGCATAAGTTCGGAAGATTTTCTAGATATGAGAATGGACGCAAATTCTGAACTCAAAGCATCAGACCTAGTAAATAAATTGTCAGAAAATGAAATAGCAGATATTATTTTTGAGTATGGAGAAGAGAAAAGGTCTCGCCGTATTGCAAGAGAAATAGTGAAATATCGTTCGAATAAAGAAATCGTTACTTGTGAAGAACTTTCTAAAATTGTTTTAAGAGCTATAAAAAAAAATTCAAGTACATATACAAGAATACATCCAGCGACAAAAACATTTCAAGCATTGCGTATAGTTGTTAATGATGAACTAGAATCATTGAAAACAGCTCTTTCTGATGCTGTTGACATGTTGCGACCTGGTGGGCGATTAGTTGTGATAAGTTTTCACTCTCTTGAAGATAGAATTGTAAAGAATTTTTTTCGTAATGCATCAAGATTAGAAACACCATTATTAAAAATTCTGACTAAAAAAGTTGTTCGTCCTGTATACGAAGAAATCAGAATAAATCCTAGATCAAGGAGTTCACGTCTTAGAGCTTCTGAGCGTTTAGAAGAAGTATAAAATTAGTTCAGATTTAGTTTTGAATTTTATTATATATATGAGTTTGAAGTGGAAAATAAAAAAGGTTTTAGTTTGTTAGTCATGTGTTTCTTTGGTTTCTCTATAGCAGTGACGACTCTTCTTTGGTCTCATCTTGAAACTGTGAAAGTAGGGTATCAGATTTCACGACTAGAAAGAAAAAAGAATTCTTTAGATGAGGAACGTAAAGCGTTAGAAATAGAAAAAATAATCTTAAGTGATCTTGGAAGAATAGAAAAAATTTCTAGAGAGAAATTAGAGATGATTTTTCCTGAAATGAATAAAATATTGTTTGTTATTGTAGAGAAGTAGTGAATTAAATAATAACTGCCTTTGAAGGAATCAATTTTTTGCTAAGTATCATGAAAAGAAGGCTAATTATTTGCACATTTTTAGTTTCTATAGGTTTTGTGTCAGTAGGAACAAAACTCGTTAAGATACAATATTTTGAACGAGAAATTTTGGAGTCCTTAGGGAAGAAACAGTTAGACAAAACAATTAAGGTAAAAACTAGTAGAGGAAATATACATGATAGCAAAGGAAGTATTTTAGCTATTAACCTAAAATCTCCATCTCTTTACGCTGACACATCAATAATAAAAGATATATTTTTAACTTCTAAAAATTTGTCTCCAATTTTGGAGATACCCGAACCAATCATACAAAAAAGATTATTAAGAATAAATAAATATGTTCTTCTTGGTAGAAAGTTGAATCCTGAACAAGAAGAAAAAATAAAAAAAATGAATATATCGGGACTAAATTTTGAAATGGAGAGTAAGAGATTCTATCCAAGGAGAGAACTAGCTTCTTCACTTTTGGGATTTGTGGGAGTAGATAATATTGGTCTTTATGGAGTTGAACAATCTTTAAATAAATA
>CAYWAX010000212.1:0-2931 GCA_964456425.1 uncultured Nitrospinaceae bacterium
TGCTTTCTAAAGAAGCGAGGAAGCCTGTTAAATTTCTCTTGAGTTTGGAAGAAGATTTAACTTGTATGCGACCAAGAATGCCTGTTCATATTTCCTTAGAATCTGCTTGGAAAAAAGATGGCACTCTATTAGGGAAGCGTGTCAATATTATTGCAGATAATGGTGCATATAGTTCACTTTCTCCTGCAATTATGAGTTCAATAGCATTAAGGACCGATAATTTATATAAAACGCCTGCATCAGAGATTGAAGGAAAACTTGTTTATACAAACCTTATTCCATCCGGTCAAATGAGAGGTTTTGGCAATGTTCAAGCAACGTATGCATGGGAGAGTCATCTTGATGACGTTGCAAATAATTTAAATATTGATCCTGCTAATTTGCGAATGAAAAATTACACGGAAAAAGGGGATGTTTCTCTTCATGGTTGGAAGATAGCAAGCTGTGCAGTAGAAGATGCTACGAAATATGTTATTGATAAAATTAAATGGAAATCAAAGCGATTAAAATCAGGTAAGGGAAGAGGTGTTGGGCTTGCTAGTTGTATTCATGTTTCAGGAAACAAAGGTTTTTCTGTAGAACTTGGTCCAGATGATACAGATCCTTCGAGTTGTGAAATTAGAATAGATAGAGAAGGAAAAGTAACGATCTGGTCAGGAGAATCTGATTTAGGGCAAGGTGCTACTAGTGTTATGGCTTTTATTGCTTCTGAGGTGTTGAATATTCCTGTTGAAAATTTCAAAGTCCCTCCTACAGACACCGGTTATATGCCTTTTGGTATGGGTGCATTTGCCAGCAGGACAACTTTAATTGGAGGAAATGCAGTCAAGATTGCAGCGGAGGATGCTAAAAAAAACCTATTAGACGCTGCTTCAGAAATTTTAGAAGTCCCTGCGGATCAACTTCAGATTTCTGGTGAAGAAATTCAAGTTGTCTCGCTCCCTAATCGTAAAATATCTCTTGGTGATTTAGTGAAGGAAAAAGGTGATATTATACAAGGCTACGGTACGTGGTTAGCTGGCGGTGAGGTCCTCGATAAGGACAAGTATGGGAATCCATCTACCACATATTCCTTTAGTACTCATGGGGCGGAAGGCTTTGTCGATATGGAAACGGGAGAAGTCAAAGTTTTGAATATTTGTTGCGGTCACGATCCAGGTAGGGTTATCAATCGTCTCGGTGCAGAGGGCCAGGTAGAAGGTGGAACAGTTCAAGGAATGAGTTATGCTCTAATGGAAAATTTGAACCATATAGAAGGTTCTATTCAGGGAAACAATTTTCATAATTATCTGATCGCAACCTCGATGGATATTCCTGATATTAAACATGATTTCTTTGAATCTATGGATCCCTATGGTCCATACGGTGCGAAGGGGCTAGCTGAAGTAGCTATCAATCCGATCACAGCAGCTATCTGTAATGCTATATATAATGCAACTGGAGGTGCTAGGATAAGAAAATTACCCATAACTCCGGAGCATGTACTTGAGGCTATAGAAGGTATTGAAAGATAAATATTTTACGTTTTGTAATTCTTTAATCATAAAGGGTTAGATTATGCCGAATTTTCATTTTGGATATCTACTTCCTACCAGGGGCGTAGTCGTATCTGCCAAAGGAGAACCTCCTGATACCACTCCTATTATTACTCTTGCAAAGAAAGCGGAAAATCTTGATTTTGACTCTGTATGGATAGGAGATAGCGTTCTAGCAAAGCCCAGGATGGAAAGTTTTACAACATGGTCTGCAGTTCTTGCATCTACGAAAAAAGTCCAAGTTGGTACAGCTGTTCTCCTTGCTGCCTTGAGGCATCCTATTATGTTGACCCAGTCATTGACTACTCTCGATTGTATGTTTCCTGGGAGAGTACTTCCTGGCTTAGGAGTTGGGAGAGAGGATTTAAAAGAAGAATTTGAAACTCTAGGGGTAAAAATATCTGAGAGGGCAAAACGTTTCACAGAAACTATTGAGATTTTAAAATTGTTAATGAGCCAAAGAAATTGTAGTTTCTCTGGGAAACACTTTTCTTTTGAAAATATAGATTTAGAGCCTCGACCTTTTAGAAAAGGAGGTCCTCCGATATGGATTGCTAGCAATTATGTCCAGTCTGGATTGCGACGCGTTGCGCGCTTGGCTGACGGATGGATAACTAATTCGATTACTCCTGAACTTTATAGAAAATGTTGGGATACTATTCTTGCTTATGGAGAAGATTGCGGAAGGAAGAGTATAGAAAAGATTCCTCAATGTCTTTATGTAACGATGAATATTAATCCAAATGGTGAAAAGGCAAAAAAAGAGGCTGGAGATTTTCTTTCGAAATATTACCATAAAACTTTTGAAGATATTCAAAAACAACTTCTTGTTATTGTCGGGGATGGTGATCAAGTTGAAGAAAAAATTCGTTCTTATAGCGATATTGGGGCATCTACCTTTATTATTCGTTTTGCTGGAGGTAGCCAAATAGAACAGATGGAGAATCTTGTCTCAGAACTTATGCCTCGCTTTAGATAAAAATAAAAGGGAAATTATGGTCATTAAAAATGGAACGGGTGTTTCAAAGGAAGAAGTAAATTCTAGATTACAAAAGACTCGAATTTTAATGGAGAAAGAAAAAATAGAGTTTTTGATTGTTATTGGCCGTTCCTTTTACGACAGAATGGGAAGTCTTGCTTACCTGACAAACCACTTCCCTCCGTTCCCTCCTGGCGCTTTTAGTCCTACAGTTCGGGGTATGGGGCATGGTGTCTTATTGTTACCTTTAGATTCTAATCCCTTACTGTTAGTTGATCACAGAAATTTTCGAGAGGATATGGTTCACATCGATGATGTACAAGTAGAGACAAATTTCTCTAAAGCTATTATTGATTATTT
Organism: uncultured Nitrospinaceae bacterium; assembly: GCA_964456425.1. Classification (GTDB taxonomy): domain Bacteria; phylum UBA8248; class UBA8248; order UBA8248; family UBA8248; genus UBA3496. Next base: position 2,875 of record CAYWAX010000212.1, read on the forward strand.
GGAACAAGGTCTTCAAAAAAAAAATGGGAGAGTTGGAATTGCTGGTGAAGATATAAT
>CAYWAX010000213.1:0-2907 GCA_964456425.1 uncultured Nitrospinaceae bacterium
CTTTCAGCTAGTGGTCTAAATTCTTTCAAAGCAGTTGCAAAGTCATGCCTATTGTATGCATCTAGACCTTCTTTAATTCCTCCTTCTACATTCTGAACTACGCCAATATTCAATGCGAAAATGATTGTGAACAATATTAGATTTGTTCTAAAATTAAACATATAAAAAACCTCTTCTCTATTTTTTCCAACTCCTCAACATATCATAAAAATAATATATTTACGGAATAAGATTGATACACTTTTAAAGTTCAATAATATAATCTAGTTCAATCAATATGAAGATGATTCGATTGTATTCCTTGTGTTTCAAAGGTTCATGGTGGTATCTTCTCTGAGTATCGTTAAGTTGAAAGTTGATCTTGGTTTTGGAAAACTATCCCAAAAGTTATTTTTCTATTCTTAAAGAAATGAGTCTTATGTCCTTAGATCATAGAGTATTAGAGAATTTGTATAAGAGTGAAATTAAGGATGTACTTTCAATTGCTATCTATGCTAGAGATACTGGCGATTGGGATGCGATTAGAGATTGTTTCCATTCCGATGCTAAGTTAACTACATCCTGGTTTACTGGAACGGTGGAAGAGTTTATTGCAGGTTCGAAGAAAATGAAAATTATTAGACATGAAGGAGAAAGTCAAAAGCATGTAATTACGAATCCTTGGGTTCGTTTAAATAAAGATAGAGCTATCGCAGAATATGATCTCGTTCTTTATCAGAGAAGAATCATAGATGATTTAGAATTTGATTTTACTACTTGGAGTAGATGTGTTGCTACTCTGGAGCAAAGAGAGAATAGATGGAAAATTTGTGATCGGACAAATATGTATGAAAAGGACAGGATGGAACCGTGTCATCCAGATAGTATTCCTAGTTCGTTCTATGATTCTATGGATTTAGATATTTTTCCTAAAGCTATACGTTACCACTGTTGGAGAAATGCAAAAGTAGGACATGATCCTGCTCCTAATTTAGTTTTAAAAAATAGTCCCGAAGAAAAATTGGTCAGAGATACCGCAGAATCCTGGTTAAGTAGTTCCTAATTTTTTCTGCTTATTCTTTTAGAGGGCGTCTGCCCTAGAATGAATAAAACTTGTTAGAATCTATACATCCGAATTTAATTGCATTAATGTCTACTTTTTTTATTGCATCTGCAAGGATCTTTTATCAAAGATCTTTAAATACTATTAATCCTCTGTTTATGACAGTTGTAGTTAATATTGTGACCTTCGTCGTTGCGACTGCTTTCTATTTTGGTGTCGGTACCGTATCTGAATGGCCAATTGAGGGAATATTTTGGTTTTTTACAGTTGGTATTTTTGGTTCACTACTGGGAAGATATTTCAGTTTTGTATCTCAAAGACTAGTTGGTGCAGCTAGAACTTCTGTTTTCCTACAGTCTGTTTTAATTTGGTCTACTATCATAGGTGTTTTTTTCTTGGGTGAAAGTTTAGATTTCGTAGTTGCTTCAGGTATTCTTTTGGTAATGTTTGGTGGGATTTTGCTCGTAAGAGAAAATGTAGAACTACAGATAAAAATAAAACCTGTTTATTATTTAGCTCCCATTTTTACTGCATTTTGTTTTGCATTGACTTTTTTGTTAAGAAAATATGGTTTGGTATGGATCGATTCTCCGCCACTTGGAATGGCTGTTTCAAATACCACAGCTATTATTTTTCTTTCTGGTCTTTTAATTTTCCAGAATGATTCTAAAAAGAAGAAAATATCAAAAGCTGGAGTCCTAAATGCAATTGCAGGAGGACTTTTGAATGCATTTGCGGCTATGTTTTTCTGGTATGCAATACATTTTGGCAAAGTTATTGAAGTTGTTCCAATAGGCCGTCTTTCAGTTCTGTTAGTAATACTTTTTTCTTGGATTTTTCTAAGAGAACAAGAATCAATAACTACCAAAGTAATTATTGGGGGACTTGTTTCCGTTTTGGGTGCATTCCTCATTATTTCTTAGTAAGATACATTTAACGTCTATTAAAATTCCAATATAGTTTTGAGAATGAATGAAAAATGTTTGATATCATCCATCCTAATATTTTTGCCCTAGGCTCTGCATTTCTAATTGCAACGGCACGTATTTTTTATCAAAAATCACTTGGTCTGATAAATCCAACTTTACTGGTACTGATTGCAAATATCATTTCTTTTTTCTTCGCTACAGGAATGTTTTTATTGGAAGATGGCTATGAACAATGGCCTTTAAAAGGAATTTTTTGGTTTTTATTAGTTGGAGTTTTCGGTTCTTTGTTGGGTCGTTATCTAGGATTACTATCTCAAAGATTGATCGGAGCATCTAGGAGTTCTATTTGGATGCAAACAGTATTGATATGGTCTTCCATTCTGGCCGTTCTTTTTTTGAACGAGAGAATTGATTTGAGGGAGGGGTTTGGGATTTGTTTGATTATGACCGGAGGTATTCTTCTTGTAATAGATAAAAATGAGAGAAAAAGGAATATTTCTCTTATATATTACTTAGTACCTATATTGTCTGCTCTTTCCTTTGCAGTCACATTTGTATTTCGAAGATATGGTTTTGAATATATCCCATCTTCTACATTTGGAATGTCAATTTCTTATTTTGTTGCAACTTTGATAATGGGAAGTATCTTTATAACAAATAAAATTCAAATTACTCCTTATAAAAACAATAGAGTTGCATTTAAGAATGCTTTTTTTGGTTCAATTTTTAATGCTCTTGCATCTTTTTGCTTTTGGTTGGCAGTTCAAAATGGCAAAGTGATTGAAGTTGTACCTATTGGTCGTCTATCTGTACTAATCGTTATCCTTTGCTCATGGTTTTTTCTTCGTAAACAAGAATTGCTTACTCTATATGTCGTATTTGGGGGAATCTTGTCTTTTAGCGGAGCGTTTTTGATTGTTTCCTAATTAATATTCA
>CAYWAX010000214.1:0-2889 GCA_964456425.1 uncultured Nitrospinaceae bacterium
CTGCATCTGGATCGTATTTCAGCATCCTTTCTATTCCCTCGCTCGCATTTGCTATGGATGTCCAGAAATCTGCATAGGTTACTTCACTGGAAATAATTTTTTCGGGTTGTAAATACCAATTTGCTGCAATGTGATCTTGATGATGTTCCATATTCACTAAATATCGAAGTGTGCCTTTAGTTTGGATAAATTCGCGCCATTCTATGGCTTCTGATGGTCTCATTGGTCCATCTATTGCAATCACTCCATCGTCAGTTACTATCATGCCAACTGTAGGGTAACAGTCATAAAAAAAGATATTGTCTGTAAGTTGTTCCATTTTATTCTTTCTCCATTTTTTTAAGAGAATTCTTTAAATTTAGATTTTAATTTTTCGGTTATTTCATCTGCATTTTCTGCATCGTTATGATCTTGGGCAAGGTTTCCGTCTCCAACAGGACTCTTTACCGCAAACATGACAGTTTTCTCGTCGATAATGATACCACCATGTATTGTGTTTCTTGGTATATGTACTAAATCCCCTGGTCCAATAATTCCCTCGTCTTGACCAAGAATCATGTACTGTCTTCCTTCAATAATGTATATGAACTGTTCTTCATTAGGATGGAAATGTGGTCTTGAAAGTTTTCCTTGAGGGTAGGTAACGAAACCCACTTTCATAAGATCCCCTGCAAGTCCTTTGAAAATTCCCATGGGTTGTTCCGGTACAGTAGTTTCTTCCATTTCTGATTGTTTGTAAAAAGGCATTTTATTATTCCTTGTTTGAATTGTTTTTATGTTAATTCTTTATATTTTTCCTTTAATCGAGAAATCAATTCTTCAGCATTTTTAGCCTCTTTAAAGTCTTGCGCCATATTGCCATCACCTGCTGGGCTCTTTGCTACAAACATAACAGCTTTTTCTCCTACTATAATTCCACTATGAACCGTTCCTTTGGGAGTATGTACAAGGTCTCCCTCCTCAACGAGACTTTCTTCTTCACCGAGAATCATAAACTGACTACCTTCAATCATATATGTGAACTCTTCTTCGTTCTCATGGTAATGAGGGTTTCTTATATTTCCTTTCGTATAGGTAACGAAACCAACTTTTATGAGTTCTCCAGATAGATTTTGGAAAACGGCAGTTGGTTGTGCTGATAGTCTAATTTCTTTGATTTCTGAACGTTTATAAAAGGGCATAATATCAAATCCTTTATTTTTAGGGTCTAATTCTAAGAGAGTTCTATAAATTTTTTCTTTAGATATTCAATAGTTTCTTCAGTCTTTTCGACTGCCTGATAATCTTGTGCAAGTCCGCCGTCTCCGCAAGGACTTTTTACAACAAACATCAAAGTTTTTTCGTCAAGAATAATTCCGCAATGTACTGTATTTTTGGGTGTATGTATAAGATCTCCAGGCCCTACTATTGCTTCTTCCTTACCAAGAATCATAAACTGTCTTCCTCCGATAATATATGCAAACTGCTCTTCGTTTGGATGTAGATGTGGAATCGTAAGGTTGTTTTTGTAATAGGTTACAAACCCAACTTTCATAAGTTCCCCTGGTAAACTCTGAAAAGTTCCCATGGGTTGTTCAGGCAACGAAATCTCTTCCATTTCGGTTTGTTTGTAAAAAGGCATAGATTGTTCCTTTTGTTTTTCGAAGTTGTTAATTCACATTTTTTTAAATGATAAGGTGTAAAGAAACATATTCTTAACTATGATTATTTTCAAACCTCATATAAATTATTTTTTCAATTAATTACTTTGGATGGAAGAATGATATTAAATAAATCAAAAATTAAACATGGTATAGCTATGCTGCCCCCTGAGCCCGGTACATATTCAAATTGGTGTGATTTGGCAGAGAAATCTGGCTTTGAAATGATCTGGATACCAGACTCTCAATCTTTGTATAGGGAACTTTATGTTTCAGCAGCTATCTGTTCTTACAGCACAAAAAATATTACTTTTGGGCCTTGTGTGACAAATCCTGTTACTAGACATCCAGCTGTTGCAGCAAGTGGTATGTCTACTTTGAATGAGTTGTCAGGAGGCAGGGCAGTTTTTGGAATTGCAACGGGAGATAGTGCTTTACTGAATCTGGGTCTAAGACCTTCACTTGTAGAGGAATTGCGAGATTATATTATTTCGTTTCGTGAACTTACAGAAAAAGGTTCTACAGTATTTGAAGGAAATTCCTCAACTCTGAGTTGGAATAAAAGGAAAGTTCCTGTCTATATGGCAGCAGAAGGGATTAAAACTTTACGACTTGCTGGAGAGGTGGCGGATGGAGTGATAATTGGAACAGGATTTATTCCTGAAATGGTTGCCGACTCACTTACTTGGATTGAGGAAGGAGCTCGTAAGTCTGGCAGGAAATTAGAAGATTTGGATTTATGGTGGATTGTAAAAGTAAATGTAAACGAAGATGGTGAACAGGCCAAAAAGGAAATTCGTATGGCTTTGGCTGGAAGCGCTAATCATGCATTTCGTTTCACCAAAGAAAATAAACATATTCCGGCTGATTTTTTGAATCCTATCAAAGAATTAGAAAAAAAATATTTGCATGCAGAACATGAAATGATAGATAAACGTTCAAATGCTGACTTGGTAGATGATCTTGGTTTGCGTGAATATTTGCTGGAGCGTTTTGCGGTTGCAGGTACACCATTAGAGTGTCAGCAAAGGTTGCATGAACTTGCAGAGATGGGAGTGCAACACTTGAGAATTACTGCTCATGTTCCTGATAGACCTCTCTTTATTAAAAACTGGAGCGAAAAAGTAAGGGGTATTCCTAAAAAATAGAAATTTTTATTTGGAGATAAAGAATATGAGTTATTTTCACAGATGGGAAGATTTTCCTAAAAAAGTCAATCCTAAAAAAGGCAATTCAGGAGAGATCGTCT
>CAYWAX010000215.1:0-2841 GCA_964456425.1 uncultured Nitrospinaceae bacterium
GGGATATATCACGGCAAGAACACATAGCGTGAACGAAAATATTAAAATTGAACATTTAATAGAAGGGGCAAAATACATGGCGAGTATTTGCGAGGAATTTTCGAAAATTTAATTTTTAATCAAGCTCGAATTTATCCTTATAATCGCGAAGTAAACTCGTATCCTGTTTTGATTTAAATAAAACAAAATTTCCAATTGTCAAAACATCTAAATCGGTACCCATAAAACAATTAAAAGCATCTAATGGGGTGCATACAATAGGTTCCCCCCTCACATTGAAAGAGGTATTTACAATTACCGGGCAACCAGTCAAATTCTTGAATTCTACAATGAGATCATAGTAATCTTGATTAGTTTTCTCATGAACCGTTTGCACTCTTGCAGAATAATCTATATGAGTGACCGCAGGAATCTCAGATCGTTTGATATTTAGTTTTTCTATTCCAAAAAGATTTTCCTCTTCTTCAGTCATCTCTGTACGAATCTCTTCTTTCACACCCGCTACAAGCAACATATAAGGACTATCTTCATCAAGCTCAAACCAGTCGGAAACATTTTCTCTTAGAACAGAAGGAGCAAAAGGTCTAAAACTCTCCCTGTATTTCACCTTGAGATTTAAAATCTTTTGCGTATCTTCAGAACGTGGATTCCCGAGTATAGACCGACTTCCTAGAGCACGGGGACCAAATTCCATCCTACCCTGGAACCAACCAACTGCATGGCTGTTTGCAAGACATTTTGCCGTTATTTCAATCATTTCTTTTCGAGAATGTTTTTCATAAATAGCACCGGCTTTAATCAGTTCTTTTTCTATCTCTTGATCTGAGAAACTTGGCCCAAGAAGAGATCCATTCATTGAATCATCAGAACAAACTTCTCTGGGTTTTCCAAATTCATCATGCCATAGAGCGAGAGCAGCACCTATTGCACCACCAGCATCTCCTGCTGCGGGCTGAATCCAAATATTTTCAAATGTGTTATCTTTTAAGACTTTACCATTTGCCACACAATTAAGAGCTACTCCACCAGCTAGGCACAGATTTGGAATCTGATAGTCATGAAATAAACTTCTGGTGATCGAAAGAATAATTTCTTCAGTTACAGATTGAATTGAAGAAGCAATATCCATATGAAATTCAGTAAGCAAATCTTCCTCTGAACTTCTAAGAGCATGATTGAAAAGTTGTTCAAATTTCTTATTAGTCATCGTAAGACCTGTCGCATAATTAAAATAAGACTGATTTAGCCTAAATGAACCATCCTCTTTTAGATCAATTAGATTTTCTAAAATTAAATCCCTGTATTTAGGTTGGCCATAAGGGGCCAATCCCATCAATTTGTATTCTCCACTATTCACTTTAAACCCAATATAATATGTAAATGCCGAGTAAAGCAGTCCAAGAGAATGAGGAAAATGAAGTTCTTTCTCAATTTCTAAATTATTGTCTTTTCCAATACCAACACTTGTTGTCGCCCATTCTCCAACCCCATCGAGAGTTAAAACCACAGCCTCTTTAAACGGAGAAGGATAGAAAGCACTAGCTGCATGACTAAAATGATGTTCTGAAAACATAAGTTGTTCGGAACTGAACTTATTATTTTTCTTTCGAAATTGTTTTAAAAGAAAATCTTTCAAAAATAACTTTTCCCTAAGCCAAATAGGTATAGCCATCCGAAAAGATTCAAATCCTTTTGGAGATGTAGTGATATATGTTTCAAGAAGTCTGTCAAATTTCAAAAATGGTTTGTCATAGAAAGCAACATAATCTATTTCATTCATTTTCAAATCAGATTGCAGGAGTACATTGTCTATTGCTTTATCTGGAAACCCTGCGTCGTGTTTTTTTCTGCTAAATCTCTCTTCTTGAGCAGCCGCAACAATTTTTCCATCTATTATTAATGCAGCAGCACTATCATGATAAAAAGCTGAAAGACCTAAGATATTCATTGATACTAAAAAAGTGCATAAATAAACGGGGCAACAGCAGAACCAGAACTTAGAACAATCAAAACACCAAAAATCCCAAGAACAAGCATTACGGGTAAAAGCCAAAATTTCTTTCTAACTTTTAAAAACAACCATAACTCAGCAATTATTGATAACACACAAAACCTCTCTAAAACTGATTTTTCATTGACTGGCGTGAAATCTTACGCGGAATCCAGTAGCTATTTTTATTTTTTAGAAATTTTCTCTGAAGTGGGTCTTTCCCCATCAAACGAATGATAATTCCAGTAGGGATAATAGCAAATACAAAAACCAAAGCCATAATAATTGGTGAAATTATCCTTCCTAACAAAATACCAAATTTAAACCATAAAAAATTTAAACTCTTTAATATTGAAGGCTGAAAAATAGAAATCAAAAAGAACAATACAGAAACAACAAGGCTCCACAAACGTATCTTTTCGTATGAAAAGTTAGGATAGAAAGAAAAAAAAAGAAAAACAAGTGAAAAAACAATTCCAAAATTTCGTTCTGAACCCTGTTTTACTGAGATTGTCGCTTTATCCATAAGAAATATTCCTAGACTAAATTCTATAAACTTGCAATCTTTTACAAATTTATCAAGATTTAAGAATTTCTTCTATAGAAATCTGAAGCAAATTGATTGCATCTGCTCTTTGGCAATTATCAATTTCTAATGTATCAAGTTTAGAAAGAGAATTCATTAATCGACTTACACCTCCAGTTAAATTTTTCAAACGTTCGGGATCTACAGAGTAACCAATAGCAATAGACATTTTCACAATATCTTCCGTCGTTAGTGCTAAAGGATTATCGCCAATTTCATCCAATGGACTGTACTCATAAGATAAATCAGAATCCTGAGGTGACTC
>CAYWAX010000216.1:0-2835 GCA_964456425.1 uncultured Nitrospinaceae bacterium
TAATTCCTTTTCTTTTTTTTCCAAAATTAAACGCTCTATTTTATCTATAATTTCTTCTTGCTTATCCGCAGGAACAGGACGCTTTTCAAGAGCCTTCTGAACTCCGACAGCAAGCTTGGTCCTATCAAAATAAACTCTAGTCCCATCTTTTTTAACTACTAAGGGGAGGGAAATCTCTGGGTGCTCATAGGTAGTAAAACGATAAGTACAAACTTCACACTCTCTTCGTCTTCTGACAGCAGATGCTTCTTTCGTTACTCGACTGTCAACAACCCTACTTTCTGGACTAGAACACTTAGGACATTTCATTAAATTTTTCCAGGCGGAAAATTGATTAATTAGACTCTTCTATATCTCTTAATTTATCCAATCTTCTCATATGACGACCGCCTTCAAACTCAGTATCAAGCCAAGTTTGAACAATCTCTTTTGCTTCCTCTAATTCTATTATTCTTTCACCAAGGGCAAGAACATTAGAATCATTATGTTTCCTACTCATCTCTGCAGCAAAGAGATTATGACATGCTACAGCACGAACACCTTTAAACTTATTTGCAACAATCACCATACCTGACGAAGAACCACAACACAAAATACCCTTCTCAGAATCACCGCATGCAACAGCTTGTGATACCAATGCTGCAAAATCAGGATAATCACAGGATTCATTTGAAAAAGTACCATAATCTACAAATAAAATATCTCTTTGCAATAAAATTTCTTTAACGTATTCCTTAAGAATGAAACCTGCATGATCCGAACCAATTGCAATAGGTTTCATGAGAAAATTCTCCAAAAAATAATCTAACAATACAAAATGAGCACAATAAACATACCTAAAATAGAAAATTTATTATCTATATCTTTTTCTTTCCATTTCATTCTGTGCCTCTACTGTAAATCTAGCATATGGCAAGGCAATTAAACGTTTAAATGGAATTTCGTCTTCTGTTTCTTCACAAATTCCATAAGTGCCGTTCTCCATCCTTTCAAAAGCATCTTGGATTTCTTTAAACCTACCTCTTTCTCTTTCTCCTAGGTCCATTAATACCTGCTTAAAATAAGAATCCGCCGCCTGATCAGCAATATCTTGTATACCGTCTGCTCCAGAATCTTTTCGGTGATCGATAGTCTTTTTAACGTCACCTAATAACTCATCTCTAACCTCATTTAAGCGATCTTTTAAAATACTAATTTCTTTCTTTTTTAAATGTTTCACTTTTAGACTCCTAAATCCTTTAAAATTTCAATCCAACGCATTACTCTATAAAACTGGTGTTAGACCAAAGTTTCTCTAACCTATATGTTTCTCGATACTCATTAATAAAAATATGTACTACAATATCACCACAATCAATCAAAACCCAATTAGACTCTGAAAGACCTTCTATAGAATAAAAATTAATCCCAAAACTAGGTAATTTAATTTTTACTTCTTCTGATATTGCTTTAACTTGCCTTCTACTTTTTCCATGACAAACTAAAAAAGCGCTAACTTCAGAATCAATATTTCTCATATCAACTATTACAACGTCCTGTGCTCCTTTATCAAGAACCACATCTTTAATAGCTCTTAGTTGTACTTCTAAAATATGAACCCCTCCAGCCTACATAGCTTTATATAATTTTTTATCGATTATAAAGTTTTCTACCTTACGTGGCAACAAATAGCGGACAGAACGTGAATTCTTAATGTTTTTTCTTATATCAGAAGAAGAAATATCAAGTCTTCTAATAGGTACAAACTCTATCAATCTATTGGAATCTAAAACCTCACACTTATTCTCAGTAAGAAAACTATAATCAAATTCAAGTTTCAAATCTTGAAATTTTTTCTTCAATTCAATGATAATCTCTTTTGTGTTGCACTCCTCTTTTATAGTTACTGCAAAATTTACTCTGTTTAAAACTTCTAAAGGTTTTTCCCAAGTATGCATATTCAAAAATGTATCTTCTCCAATGATGAAAAAGATTTCATCTCCCTTACAGGTAGTTTTACTAAGTATTTCAAGAGTATCAATTGTATAAGAGAATCCCTCTCTATCTATCTCGACAGAATCAGAGAAAAATGATGAATTACCCTCAATAGCTATCTCAACCATATTGAAACGATCAGATGAACTTGCCATAAAAGGGGAAGATTTATGCGGAGGAGTCCCAGATGGAACAAAAATCACGCGATCTAATTTCAGTTGAAAAGATACATCTTCCGCTGAACATAAATGACCAAAATGTATAGGATCAAAAGTCCCACCTTGAATTCCAGTTCTCAAAACAAGCCTTTTAAAAGAGAAAAATTAATTTAAACCCAAAAAATTATTTCGATGTATAATTTCATCATAATCTTTACTACCTAGAATACGATTGATCTGTCTAGTATGTTTGCCAGCAATAAGTTTTACTTCACTGCAATTATAATTTACCAAACCTTTTCCTAAAGGGTTTCCATCTACAGACTGAAGTTCAACAACATCTCCGAACGAAAAATCACCACCTGCATCAATTACTCCACTAGGAAGTAAACTGCGTCCTCTATCAAGTAAAGCCTCTACTGCGCCATTATCGATCTTTAACCACCCTCTAGATCTTGCAGTAGTTCCAATCCAACTTTTCCTTGCATTAATTCGTTTATTTTTTGGAACAAAAAAACTACCTATATCTTCCCCTTTTAAAGCTCTTAAGATAACATCAGGCCTTCTACCTTTTAGCATGAGTGTAGAAATTCCTATTTGGCTTAGTACTTTTATTGCACTTATCTTAGTAACCATCCCACCATGAGAAAATTTATTATTACTTTTTCCAGTTACGTCTATCAATTCATCCGATAAATTTTCT
>CAYWAX010000217.1:0-2782 GCA_964456425.1 uncultured Nitrospinaceae bacterium
CTTTCCTGTTGGTACTAGTCCTGATTTTTTCTGATTTACGTCTTATAGACAGAACTGCAGTATTATGTTTTTTTGTGTCAGGATTGTTAGGTCCTTGTCTTGGTCGATTGTTTATTTTCTACGGCATTCATCATTTGGGGGTGTCTCGAGCTATTCCTTTAAAATCAGTGCAACCTCTAGTAGCAGCTATTATGGCGTACATGGTCCTAGGTGAAAGGCCAGGTACACTTATCTGGATGGGTACATTAATGATCGTAGGTGGCTGTGTTTTATTTTCAATAAAAAAAAGCGGAGATCTTTCTTGGAATAGACGTTATATTTGGCTCCCTATGGCTGCTGTTTTTGCATTTGCAGCAGGTGCGATAGTTCGTAAGATAGGATTAGGGATATTATTTTCTCCACTGATTGGGGTTACGATTACTTCAATTTCAGGTCTCATTTTTATTCTAAGTTTTTCATTCGCGCTTCCTAAAAATTATAGACCAAACTTAGCTTGGGGAAAGTCTTGGTATTACTACGGTATTTGCGGTCTAGTAAATACAGGAACTTTTATACTTAGTTTCCATGCTGTTATGAGAGGAGATATAAGTATTACGCAGCCTATTGCTTCGACATCTCCTTTTTTTGCTTTGATACTAAGTCATCTTTTGCTTCGGGATGTCGAGAAAGTTACGTTTCCTATAGTAATTGGTACTTTCTTGACTGTTGGAGGGGCTTTGCTTGTAAGTTGGAAGTTTTTTTAATTAATTTATAGTGTTACTGATCCTGATAATTTTCTTCTCTGATCCCACCATTTCCATTTTTTTGGTTCGATTGTTACACGAACTCTAATTCCTTTTACTTTAGGTGATCTAATCCATTCTTCCCACATTTCAGGACCGTAAAAATGATCAACTAACATTTTTTGTCCTTCGTGGTCACTTTTCATTTCTTCTGAAATATGTGCGATACCCGATACTGTTACCGCCCTGAATGGATGTGTTCCATCATCTACGCATACAGAAACTTTTGGGTTTCTTCGTAAATTTTTTATTGTAAGTGTGTAGGTTTTGGTGTTGAAGTAGAAAGAACCTTTGTCTGGGAAAAAAAGATAAACTACAGGAACTATATGAGGAGTACCGTCTAAATTGATTGATGAGATACGTGCAATCCTAGGTTCCGTCAAAAATTGATCCATTTCTGTTGGACGATTATTCACTATGAATGTCCTTTCTAAGATTTCCAGCCATGACGTCCAATAAGTTTCACGAAAACACAACCTACAATTTCTTGAATCTTAAAAGTGCCATCTTTTTTACTGATTATTTTTGTTAGTTTTTGGTTCGTTTCATCTCCAATAGGCATTACAAGAGTTCCAGTGTTTGTAAGTTGTTCTAACCATGGCTGAGGAGGTCTTGTTCCTGAAGCTGCAGAAAGAATTACGTCAAAAGGAGATTCCTCATTCCAGCCATACGTTCCATCAGCAGTCCATAGAAGGAAATTAGAATATCCGAGTTTTTCAAGTTTTTTTCTTGCCGTATCTGACAATTCAGTGATTCGTTCAATTGCTCGGACAGTAAGACCCATTTCGCATAAAAGAGCAGTTACATAGCCAGACCCTGAGCCTATTTCTAAAATCTTTTCATCTCCTCTAAGTGAGAGAGACTCTAGGCTTGCAGCAACCATGTACGGCTGAGATATTGTTTGTCCGTGTCCTATAGGGATAGATTTATCAGCATAAGAGTCTTCCATAAATACTTCGGGACAGAAATAGTGTCTGGGGACTTTGCTCATAACTTCTATCACTTTTTTGTCTTTGATTCCTCTTCCAATGATTTGTTTTTCTATCATCTCTAGACGAGCAATTTCCCATCTTTTTTCACTATTCATAGGGCTATTCTTAAATAAATTCATCGAGATTCAAATTTTCAAGATGACGTTTTTGTTCTATGTCAGTTAAATCCATTTTTATAGGAGTTACAGATATATGATTTGTTTCTATAGCCGCAAAATCTGTATCGAGTTCATTTTTGGAATCAAGCTTGTCCCCACCAATCCAAAAATAATCAACTCCTCTTGGGTCTTTTCTTTTCACTATTCGATCTCCATACACACGTTTTCCTTGACTAGTTATTTGAATGCCCTGACATTTTTGTTTTGGAATATTAGGGATATTCATATTTAAAAAAACTCTTTGGGGAAGTTTTTTTTTCAGGACTTTTTCGGAAAGGAAGATGATTGATTTTTTTGCCAATTCAAAATTCGTGGAATTATTTTCTTCACAGTCCTGGGAAATAGCTATAGAAGAAACTCCTAATAAAGTGCCTTCCATTGCAGCGGCTATAGTCCCAGAGTAGGTAACATCATCCCCTAAATTTGTGCCTATATTTATTCCAGATAGAATCAAATCAGGGATTCTTTCTTCTAGAAATCCATTTAATGCAACATTCACACAATCTGTCGGAGTGCCGTCTACGGAAAACCATTGTTTCTTTATTTCTTTTACGCGTAAGGGTCTACTTAAGGTTAAAGAATGACCTGTAGCGCTTTGGTTGCTGTTTGGAGCAAAAACAAAGACATCTCCTAAGGAAGAAGCAGCTTCATAAAGAGCTTCTAACCCTACAGATTCTATTCCATCATCATTGGTAATTAGTATTCGCGGCATCTCTATTAACTTTTAAATCAAATTAAGGGTTCTAAATCATTACCCAGTTAGGAATTGAACAGATGATACATCTTGAGTATATTAAATTGGTAAAGTAAAAATAACCTTTAAACGAGATAAATTTCAAAATTATAAATA
>CAYWAX010000218.1:0-2772 GCA_964456425.1 uncultured Nitrospinaceae bacterium
CCTTCACGAAAAAAGAAAGAATATTTTTCTAGCGACTAAATTTGGATTTACCTCATCTAATGTAGAAGGAAAAAATAGAGGATCTATAGAGAATATAAAAACTTCCGTAGAAATGAGCCTTAGAAGACTTAAAACTGACTGGATTGATTTATATCAACTTCATAGACCCGATGAGGATACTCCCATCACTGAAACTATGGGAACCCTTGAAGAACTCGTTCAAGAAGGAAAGATTCGATATTACGGATGTTCCTATTTTACCGGTGAAGAAATGACATCCGCTGTAGATAATGCAAAAAAATATAATTACACAGGTTTTATGACTGCGCAGAATGCATGGAATGTTTTAGAACGGGAAATAGAAGAAGATTTGATACCTGTTTGTGAATCTGAAAATATTACGGTACTTCCCTATTATCCGATTGCCAGAGGACTATTAACCGGGAAATACAAACGAAACACAGATGCCCCTTCTGGAAGCCGCTTAGAAGGAAATAGTTATTTAGATGAAGCGAATTTTGATGTTATTGAGAAATTAGAAATCTACGCTAAGGATCATGGATACGATCTTTTAACCCTAGCTATTTCCTGGCTTGCATCGCAGCCTGTCACTGCAAGTGTCATTGCTGGTGCATCAAAACCGGAACAATCGATATCTAATGCAGCTTCGGCAAGGTGGAAAATGAGTACTGAGAACTTAGCGGAGATTTCTGATATCGCTTCTAGTGGAGAATAAAATATTTAAATCAATAAATTTTAATAAATAAGTGGTAGAATATTTTTATGAAAAAAACTGCATTCACTTTACTCTTATTTATTTTGATAGTCATATTTTTCTCACCTCCCGCAGAAGCTAAACTAAATCCTAAAATACCCTTATGGCATCAAGTCGATTCTTTAAACTGTCGAGGGGAACATTACATTTACTGCAAAAAAGACAAGCCCTGCAAAAAACAAAAATCATCCGCAAATTGGCAGCTAGATTTTAAAAATTTAAAAATAAAATATCTAACTACCAAATACTCAGAAAGCATCCTAAATAAATTTTTTAGATACTATCCTAATATCAATATTTCTGTGCATACATTATTCATCGAAGGGAGGCTAATGAAATTCAATATGGACAACCAAGAATCTTCCGACTTCACAAACAAAGTGGAAGCGATTACAACAGGGTATAGTTTTGGTTCTAAAAACTATCCAAAATCCTCTACTACAACTACTTTCTCTTGTTACTATAGATAACTATGCTTAGCGTAGTCTCTAGAAGAAGAGAAATGTTACTTCATAATTTTTTAGAGATTCTTAAAAGATTGTTTTATAAGAAAAAAAAATATTCTACGTGAGAAGACAAATAAGTATTTATTCCGTGTAATAAATACTTCCAGCACTAATTCCTCCAAATAATTTTTCACAAGATTCTTCAACAATAGCAGCATTACGTCTTAGATTTTCCGCTTCCCCGATACTCGGATCAATTTTCTCTTTAGGACTCTTTCCTTCTTGATGTTTCCATTTCAGATAACCTAACGTCTGGGTTGGAAACATAGCATAAGAAATCACATCTCTCTCCGAATGATACAAGTCTTCCATTTCCAAATCTTCTCTACAAGAATCCATGGTGTCTGAAGGTATTTTAAGAGGTTTGCTGTAATCAATTGATTCAGAGTGTCCCAAAATATGTTGTTGCAATTCTGGATCAATCTTGCCAGGAGGTTTCCCATAAATTCCATTGACATAATCTATGACTTGCCTCGACCTTTCATAGTCTTCTCCACGCAAAACGGTAAGCGCTGTTTCTACACCAACTATTTGGCTTGTAGGGGTAACAAGAGGCGGAAAACCCAATTTTTCCCAAACAACTGGAAATAAATCTAATACTTCTTGAATCCTTCCTTTCAAACCCATATTCAAAAGCTGAACATTGAAATTACTCCACATCCCACCAGGAATTTTATGTTCTAAAACACCAGTATCTACTGGTACGTGAGAATCAGATAAATGCCGCTCCTTTGCGTATGGCAGAAAATAGTCACTCACTGTTGAAAAAAGATTTTTATTTAAGGTTACTGCATGGTCCGTACCAAGAAACATGCTCGATAGCGTTTCTACTGAAGAAAGAGATGTAAATTCACTCATTGAAGAAATAGTACCATCTATAACATTTGCTCCAGCATTCACTGCTGCAAAGTAAGTTGCGGGAGCTAGCCCACTACAATAGTGGCAGTGTATTTGAATCAATAAATTTGGATATTTTTTACGTATAGAACTCACTATTTGTGCAACAATATTTGGTTTTGCCACGCCAGCCATATCTTTTATACAAAAGCTTTCGTTGACTGATTCAGGATTTAGCAAATCATTCTCTACTAAATGTTCTACAAAATTAATATAATAAGAAGCGGTATGAAATGGACTTTCGGTATAGCTTGCACATACCTGGCTATGCCCTCCAACCTCTCGTACAAAACGAATTGGATTTTCTAGGTTACGAATATCGTTCATGGCATCAAAAATTCTAAATATATCGATTCCAGAATTATGGGATTCCTTGATAAAAGAGAAAAGAACATCATTAGGGATCTTTGAATAACCCACACCGTTTTGTCCTCTAAGTAACATTTGAAGAGGAGTATTAATAGCTTTACTTTTCAATCTATCTAGATTCTCCCATGGATCTTCACCAAGGAAACGTAATGCTGTATCAAAAGTAGCACCACCCCACACTTCTAGTGAGAAAAAGCCAATATCATCAATTACAGGAAAAGCTCC
>CAYWAX010000219.1:0-2696 GCA_964456425.1 uncultured Nitrospinaceae bacterium
CTTTGTAATCCTGATTATCCTTTTCAATTGCTTTTCTGAAACTTTTAATTGCTTTCAACCACTTACCCTTAGAAACAAAATCTCTTCCCTGTTGATAAAAGTTTTGAGAAGTTTGTTTTATTTTAGGCTCAGGATCATCCGCTGGAAAAGTTAAAAGCGGATTAAAAAAAAGAGAAAGAATCAGGATACTTGATAGAAAAAAGAATTTTAACTTTATTATTTTAAATAAAGAAAAGATAGGAATGAACATAAGATAAACTCTATAATTAATTGAGGCCACTTTCACGTGCAACTGAAATTCTCGTTGATGCACGCTTAAGGGCAAGTTCTGCACGCTGGAAATCAAAAACAGAATCATCCTCTGAAGAAACATCATTGTCAGAAGACATACGATTTTTCGCCCTGCCTAATGCTTTTTCAGCACGTTCAATATCCACATCTTCTGCACGCTCAGCAACTTCAGCCAAAACTGTAACTTTATTCATTCCAACTTCTGCATATCCTTTGATAACAGAAACAAAATAACTTGCGCTGTTCATTCTATAGGTAAGAACACCAATGCCAAGCTGGCAAAGATACGTAGTATGATCTGGCAAAACTCCAAACTCTCCATAAAATCCGGGCGCAGTTACTTCATCTACCTCTGCGGACATCAATTTTTTTTCGGGGGTAACAATATCTAAAAGTATTTTTCCGTTTGTCATCTTTATACTTTAGCTCCTAAAGATTCCGCTTTCTCTTTCGCAGACTCTAAATCTCCTACCATATAGAAAGCCTGCTCAGGAAGATGATCTACATTTCCTTCCGCTAATTCTTTGAATCCTTTAATTGTCTTTTCTAAGGGAACGTAAACTCCTGGTGTTCCGGTAAACTGTTGTGCTACGAAGAAAGGTTGACTTAAGAAACGTTGTATTTTCCTTGCTCTTGAAACTATCAGTTTGTCATCCTCTGACAATTCATCCATTCCGAGAATAGCAATAATATCTTGAAGTTCTTTATATTTTTGAAGAATCTGCTGCACGTTTCTTGCAACTCCGTAATGTTCTTCACCAAGAATTCTTGGATCGAGAATTCTACTTGTGGAATCTAATGGATCCACAGATGGATAAATACCTAATTCTGCAATTTGACGAGAAAGAACAGTAGTAGCGTCCAAGTGAGCAAATGCCGTTGCAGGTGCGGGATCAGTTAAATCATCTGCAGGAACATAAATCGCTTGCACAGAAGTAATTGAACCTTTCTTAGTCGAGGTAATTCGTTCTTGTAATTCACCCATTTCAGAAGCTAGGTTTGGCTGATAACCAACAGCGCTCGGCATCCTTCCTAAAAGAGCTGACACCTCTGAACCTGCTTGTGTAAATCGGAAAATATTATCCACAAAGAACAATACATCCTGTCCTTCCACATCGCGAAAGTATTCTGCTAAAGTTAATCCAGTAAGACCAACACGCAATCTAGCCCCAGGAGGTTCTGTCATCTGACCATAAACGAGCCCAACACTATCTAAAACACCTGACTCTTCCATTTCACGATATAAATCGTTTCCTTCTCTCGTTCTTTCACCCACACCTGTGAAAACACTCGTTCCCGAATGCTCGGTGGAAATATTATGAATCAACTCCATAATCAGAACTGTTTTTCCAACACCGGCACCACCAAAGAGACCTGTTTTACCACCCTTGGTATAGGGTTCCAAAAGATCTACAACCTTGATTCCCGTCTCAAGCATATCGGTATTTGGGTTTTGATCTTCTAAACTAGGAGCAGATCGATGAATGGGAGAACGTTCTTCAGTCTGAACTGGACCCTTGCCGTCTACAGGTTCACCAATAACATTTAAAATTCTTCCCAAAGCTTCTTTTCCAACAGGAACCTTAATTGGTGCTCCCGTATCAATAACCTTTAGCCCACGAACTAAACCATCAGTTGGTTCCATAGAAACTGTACGAACTGTGGACTCGCCAAGATGCAGGGAGACTTCTACTACAACTTCATCCCTTTGCCCTTCCGCGACTGTAGAAGAATCTTTTTTAACAACCAGAGCATTCTTTAACTCAGGAAGATTGCCATCTTCAAATTCCACGTCGATAACCGGACCAATTATTTGTGTTACGCGACCTTCATTCATTCTTGGCTCCTTTAAATTCCTAAAAAATTAATATTTTTTAATTTTTTTAAAACTTTAACCTGCTAACGCATCTGCACCAGATACGACTTCAAGTAATTCTGTTGTAATAGATGCTTGACGAACACGATTCATTTGTAATGTAAGCGATCCAATCATCTCTTCCGCATTTCTAGAAGCATTATCCATCGCGATCATTCTAGAACCGAATTCACTTGCTTCTGCATCGAGAAGAGCACGATAAACTTGTGCGTTAATATGTTTTGGCAAAATATCTATCAAGACCTCTTCTAAAGATGGTTCAAAAATGTAATCCGATACAACTGGCTCCCCTTCTTCATCTATTCCCTCTGGAATAGGCGGTGAAAGGGGTAATAACCGTGTGATTGTAGGCTTCTGACTTATCACCGATTTAAATTCCGTTGTCAAAAGGTGTACTTCACCTATTTCATTATCTAAAAAACTCTGTACAAGTAAATCGCTTATAGTTTCAGCTAAAGAAAAATCTATTCGACCATAAACGTCTGGAAACTCTTCTTTAAAAGAATAATTTCTTCTCGAAAGAAATTCT
>CAYWAX010000220.1:0-2658 GCA_964456425.1 uncultured Nitrospinaceae bacterium
ATAATTTCAGAATGCTATTAAATGTTTTTCCCTCTATTTGAAATTTTAATTTCCCAGCAAATCTAATAGCTCTTAGAATCCTCAGATAATCTTCAGAGAATCGTACAGATGATTCTCCAATTGTCTTAATCTGTTTCTTTTTTAAGTCTGATATTCCATTTACATGATCTATAATTTCTGACTTTATTGCGTCATAGTAAATTCCATTTATTGTAAAGTCTCTTCTTTTAACATCTTCTCGGACTGTAGCAACAGTTTTTATATAATTAGGATGCCGGCCATCTTTATAGAGTCCTTCACTTCTTAATTGAGCTACCTGAAATTCTATTCCCATAAAATGTAATTTTAAAACGTGATATTCTGATCTCGTAATTGATTCTTGTGTAAATAATTTTGCAAAATCTTTGAGGTTCATATTGGTTGCTAAATCCCAATCTTCTGGTTCTTTTTCTAAAAGAAGATCACGAATACTTCCACCAACTATGAATAAGTTAAAACCTGAGGCATGAACTTTTTTGATAACTTTCATTACTTTGTTAGGAATATTGAGTTTCAATTACTTCTCCTATTAACTATATGCTTTCTAATCATCACATCTAGTCTATCAGTTCATTTTCTATTACAATAGCAATTATTCACAAGAGAATAATTTAAATTCATAGAAAGAATTTTTCTTTTTTACTATTAAGGAGATAAAATGAGAGCTGTTCGAGTCCATGATTTTGACCTAAGCTCACGAATGCTAGTTGACGAAGTACCCAAACCTGATCCAAAAGATGGCGAGTTGCTGATTAAGTCCCAGGCAGTTGGTATAAATCCTGTTGATATCGCTATACGTGCTGCAAATCATCCATATGCAAAATTAGTGAGTCCACCTTATATCCCTGGTGCAGAAGCATCTGGTGAAATTATTAGTATTGGTAATGGAGTAAGTGGATTTACTATAGGAGAAAGAGTTTATGGAAGAGCTATAGATGGAGCTTATAGTGAATTTGTTCGCTTAGATGCAAAAGCGTCAGCTATACTTCCATCTTCTTGTTCTTTCGAACAGGGAGCTTCTATGACTGTAGCGTTCTACACTGCATGGAATGCTTTGGTTATTAAAGCTCAAGTCCGACCTGGTGAAATTGTATTAATTCAAGGGGGGGCAGGAGGAGTAGGTTCAGCTGCTATTCAATTGGCTAAAAGGCTAGGTTGTGTAGTGATTACAACGGTTAGTTCTGAAGAAAAATCTGATTTTTGTAAATCTATAGGCGCCGACTATACTATAAATTATAAGGAAGAAGATTTTGTAGAAAAAAGTTTAGAATTAACTAATGGTAAAGGCGTGAATACAATTATTGAATTATGTGCATGTGATAATTTTGATAGGGATATAGATGCAGTTTGTGTTGATGGACAAATTATTGTTATCGGCACAGGGACTGGAAAAGGTCCTGAAACTCAGTTTCGTGTTCCTGCAGTAATGACAAAAGATGTTCATATTCATGGTTTGGCTGTAATAAATTTATTTCCAAAAATGCCCGAACTTATAAGACGTTTTTCTGTTCTTTTAGGAGAAGGCTCACTGAATATGAATATAGATAAAATTTTCAAATTTGATGAAGCCAATGAAGCGCATGAATATATCCTTGAAGGAAAATTTTTGGGTAAAGTTATTCTTGTTCCTTAGAAAAAAACATTGAAATTTATTTAATATTATAAATGATTTCTATACAGACTTTAATTTTATACTAAAATTTAGGAGTATTTTTATGAAGGCAGTAATCGTTAAGGAATTTGGACTAGATACTCAGATGATAGTGGAAGATGTCTCTGCGCCTACTCCAAAAGACAGTGAAGTTTTAGTGAAGGTCGAGGCTATAGGTGTTAATCCACTTGAAATTGCGATTCGAACAGGTGATCACCCACGAGCTGCACAGATGAAATTTCCTTATATTTGTGGGAGTGATCTTGCTGGTACTGTTGAATCTGTAGGAAAAGATATAGAGGATTTTAAACCTGGGGATAGGGTTTGGGGTCGTTGCCAGGGAGCTTATGCAGAATATGCAGTTTTAAGTTCTCCTCTTATAGGAAAACTACCTGATGATTATACTTTTGCAGAAGGTGCTTCCTTAGCTATTCCTTTATTAACCGCTTGGAACGCGTTAGTTTTGAAAGGTGAGGCAAAACCTGGAGACACTATTTTGGTTCAGGGAGGTGCAGGTGGAGTAGGGCACTTAGCTATTCAACTTGGATGTATTTTGGGTTGTCGTGTTATAGCAACGGTAAGTTCCAAGGAGAAGTCTGATTTTTGCCTTAAATTAGGGGCAGAAGCTACTATAAATTATAGAGTGGAGAACGTAGTAGAAAAAATTTCGGATTTAACAAACGGAAAAGGCGTTGATATTGTAGTTGAAACTGCTGCCTGCGATAATTTAAAAGATGATCTCGAACTTTATGGTTTGAATGGACGAATTATAATGGTAGGAACGGGTACAGGAAAAGATTTTCCTGTTGAATTTTCTATAAGAGCTGCTAGCAAAAGAGATGTTAGAATTTTCGGTGTTTCATCGGGTAATCTAACTCCACATCTACCTGAGGCTATGCATAGGATCTCTTCGGTTCTTTTGTCTGGAAAGATTCGACCACATATAGGAAAAGAGATGAAATTAGAAG
>CAYWAX010000221.1:0-2656 GCA_964456425.1 uncultured Nitrospinaceae bacterium
GTCTTTAGGAAAATAAGCGAACCATGGAGCTTTTTTAACTGCGTTCATTTAATATACTCCCCAAAATTAAATTATAGTTTAGGCTTTCAGTTTTTCCTGAAGCCAGTCGTAAATATAAGTAGTTCCGATAGAGAGATTGTCACGCTGACAGTGTTGGGAACCACCTTCTTTAACAGTAAATACTTTAAATGTTTTGTCTTTAGAGCCAACAGCATTAAATAAAGATTTTGCGTAATGCATAGGCTGTTGCTTGTCATCCGCTCCATGAGTAAGCAAGAATGGACATCTCATTTTTTGCACAACTCCGTCAAGCCTAAAAGGGTCTAATTTCTCTAATGCTTCTTCTACGGTTTTTGTGTTTAAAATCCATGTTATGTGATGACCGGGAACAGACAATTCAGTTTTATATGCAGAGTCTATTCTTTTTTTCCATGTATCGTAATAATCCCAGATAGCACCCCAAGCTACGCATGCTTTGTATCGTTTTTCCATACTTGCAATTCTTGGTGCGTAGTATCCTCCAAGACTAATTGCCATAATTGCAGCTTTCTTCGCATTGACATCTTTTCTGGTTTCTAAATAGTCTAGTGCGGCAGACCCCGCGACTTCATAATCATGACGTAAATAAATTTTTCTCATTCGTATCGCTTCTCCTGTACCTGGACCGTCCATTACTAGACAGCTCATTCCCCTTCTTACTAAATCTTCAACACCGCGCATATACTGAAGTTCTTTTGTTACATCAAGACCATCAAAAAAAACAACGACTGGAGGTTTAGATTTTTTGGTATTTTGTGCATGTACAAACATACCAGGAAGAGTTTTTTTCCCTTCGTAAGGAACTTCTACATATTCAATTTTTGGCTGATCGATTAGTTTGGTATATCTCTTAAAAGAATCCATTCCTTTTCTATATGCGTCTAATGCTTTTTTGTCTTTTGGTGTTCTGAATCTTTCTGCCATCTGATAATATGAGCAAGCTCTTTTATGATGTTCAGCTGCAGTAAGATTATAACCCTTCCTTTCGGCGGAAATTCCAAGGGCACGGATTCTGTCTGCCATTTTAACCCATTCTCTAAACCACATATTATCATTGCCAAGATGCTTCTCAAGTTTTCTTCCAACTTGATCAACCTCTCCTATTTCAGATGCTCCCCATCTTGCAGCAGAAACCATTCCGCATATAGCAGCAGACCAACGATAATCTTTTGGAAAATAAGTGAACCAATTTGTATTTGCAGGTGCTTCAGGCATTTTAATCTCCTAGGGTATGAAGTAATATTTGCACATTAATATATGTTTTTTTATCTTATCTTGAACTTATAAAATTTTTCAAATAAGTGTATGAACTTTGTTTGTGACTAATTTAAAAGGAGACTGTTTTGGCTAAAGGGCAAGATTTCGAGAAAGTTCTAAAATACATTGAAACAAATATAGAAAAATCTGTCTCGGATCTGCAAGAACTTTGTAGACAGCCTAGCATTTCTACGACACATGTAGGAATAAAAGAAATGGCTAATTTATTGCATTCTAAAATTGAAAAAACAGGACTATCTGCAACTATTAACAAGACAGAAGGGAATCCTATCTTAACTGCAAAAATAGAGGGTGCATCAGATAAAACTCTTCTTTTCTATAATCACTATGATGTTCAGCCTGCCGATCCTGAAAGTGAATGGAAGAGTCCTCCTTTTGAAGCAAATGTTATTGATGAACATATTATTGCTCGTGGTTCGACTGACAACAAAGGAAACATAGTAAGTCGCCTTGCTGCTTTTGAAGCGTTTTTGGCTATCAGGGGAGAACTCCCGTGTAATATAAAATATTTAATTGAAGGAGAAGAGGAAATTGGAAGTCCTTCACTAGAAAATTTTGTTTCGAAAAATAAAGATGTATTAGGAGCAGATGGTTGTGTGTGGGAAGATAATACAACAAGGGTCGATATTCCTGTTCTTTCTCTAGGGAATAAAGGACTTTGTTATCTAGAATTAACCTGCAGAACTGCCAATGTCGATTTTCATAGTTCTTCAGGGCAGATTTATGAAAATGCTGCTTGGAGAATAATTTGGGCTTTAGCATCAATGAAAGATGAAAATGAAAATGTCCTTGTAGATGGATTTTATGATGATGTATTAGAGCTTACAGAAAAAGAAAAAATATTAGTTGAAAAAATCAAACCATATGATGGAGCTGACAGAGTAAAAAAATTCGAGTTGCGAAAGTTTTTGCTCGACTTGAAAGATGAAGAACTCCCTAAAAGACATCTTGTTAATCCAACATTTAATGTTGCTGGTTTTGATGCTGGATATACTGGAGAAGGCGTAAAAACAATTGTTTCTGGAAGAGGTAGAGCAAAAATTGATTGTCGATTAGTACCAAATCAAGATCCTAAGATGATACGTGACTGTGTACAAAAGCATTTAAAAAAACATGGATTTGATGATATTAAAGTCGAACTATTGTTTAGTTCGTATCCAGCTAAAAGTGATCCAGAGGCTGAAATTGTAAAAGCATGTATGAGAGCATCCCACCAGTTGTATGGAGCAGATGCAGAAATCAACCCATTTGGAAGTGGCAGTACTCCTTGTTATATAGTCTTGCAAAATTTAGGGATTCCACTTGTATCTACAGGGGTTGGTAGAATTACATCTAGAAC
>CAYWAX010000222.1:0-2605 GCA_964456425.1 uncultured Nitrospinaceae bacterium
GATAAAGAAAAGAGAAGAGAAACAAGTTATCCTTAAAGAAAAGATCGAAAAAATATTTAATGAATTTAGAGACAAAGAATTTAAGACCAAGGATTGGGAAAATACGATAACAAGATTAAAAAAGGAATTGCCTGAAATTAAAAAATCTATTGAATCAATCGAAGAAGAGATTCAAAAAAGAGAAATTGAAAACGCAGAATTAGGGGTTTCCCCTGAAAAATTTCTGGATCAACCAACAAATTTCGAGTGGAACAAAAATCAGTATGAAAAGCTAAAGGAATCTAAAAGAGAAAAAGAGGAATCTAAAAGAGAAAAAGAGCAAGAATTTTCAAATCTTAAAACTAAAGTATGTGCAACTTTAAAATCTCAAGAAGAAAATTGGGAAGATCTAATTCCTATCTTGAGAGAAGCATTGCAAGAAAAAAAGGACGCTTATATCGATAAAACTGCTGATATTATTAGCAAAATAAAGATTCACTCAATCATTCAAGAATTCAGGGAAAAAGAAAATGAAAGAATAGAAGAAGGACTACAAAGGAAAGAAGTACGAGATGCACTTTTTTCAATTACAGGACGTTACAATAAAATTCGAAAAGAAAAAGAAGAAGGACTTATTGTAATAAATAATCAAGACGAAGAATTTACAATTTCGAAATTAAGTACAGGAGCAAAAGATCAAGTTTTTCTGGCACTAAGAACCGGATTTGCAAACTTATCTATGCAATCACAAAGTGCATTTTTAATCTTGGACGATGCATTCCAACACTCTGACTGGGAAAGGCGTAAAAATTTAGTCTTTCAAATTGTAGAATTAACTAAATTGGGCTGGCAAATTTTTTATTTCACAATGGACAATCATCTAAAAGATTTATTTCAAAATGAATGCAAAAAATTAGGCGATTCATTCAAACTTATAGAACTTGCAAATAAAAAAGAAGACTGAAAAAAATATTTATATTTCCACGTTCACGATCTCTTCAGTTTTACTTCATACTCCCCTTTTGATTTTTCTGTAGTCTTGAAATACTCATTCTTTAACTCCTTGTTCAAGGAAAAGAGGGAGGCGCTAGATACGGCGGAGATAGTGCCTCCCTCACCAAAAAATCAACAAGAAAACTGAAAAGATATTTGCTACTTTTCCGAAGCCATTTTTTTCTTCCTAAACTGCACTGCCTGAATAATATCTTGCCATACAAGTTTTCCAAGAGGACCCGAACTATATAAAGAAATATTTACTTTTCCGTCAGGGGAAAGAAGAAAATTCGTAGAATGTAAAAAAGGTCTTGGCTTGTCTCCCTTATCTGGTTGGTACATTGCACCCGTTTTTTCAGAAATTAAAACAGGATCCAGATCATATGCAACAGGAAAGTTTGCTTTAGTTTTTTCAACGGTTTTCGCAACAATTTCATTGGAATCAACAGAGCCAGCAACTACTTTAATACCTTCAGCCTCAAGCTTTTCTCCCGCCCGGGAGAATGCAGCAAGTTGTGCAATTCAATAAGGTCACCAATCACCACGATAAAAAAGAACAACACCCCATGAACCTTTTAAATATTCAGGAAGTACTATTCTATCTCCTTGAAACGTATCAAACTCTAAATGAGGAAACATATCCCCCGTGTCAAGAGTTAATGTATTAACTTTTGGCATATACTCCTCCAATGACATATAAAACTATTTTTGGGCTTGTTTTTTCCAAAACTGTATCATGTAGAGAACGTCCTGCCAAACTAATCTACCTATAGGTCCTGTACTATAAACACCTACAGCAATCGTGCCATCTGGCTTTATTACATAACCCGTTCCATGAATAATTTTTCTTTTCTCTTCGTAAAAACAACCGGTCAAATTTGAAAATTCTTCGTGGGATGCTCCATATCCAAGTGGAAAATCTAATTCACATTCTTCAACTGTTTTTTGAGCATCTTCTTCGCTATCTACAGAAAGTGCAAATATCTTAACTCCCTCTTCTTTCAATTTAGTAGCTTTTGCAAAGGCAGATAACTGCTGCCTGCAATAAGGTCACCAATGTCCCCTATATGTCAAGAAAACACCCCAATCATTCCCTAAATCATCAGGTAACGAAAAGGTTCCTCCTCCTACTTTTGAAAAAGTAGATTTTGGAAACATATCCCCTGTATCTAAAATTTCATTTTTCATTCTAGGCATTAAAATGTCTCCTGATTAGTTTTTTATAAAAAAAGGAAAGCCAATCATTTATACCTTTTTTTTTAGAACTTACAAACTTCGTATTTTTTTCTTTTTTATAATTTTTTCGCCTATAAGACTTGACTGTCTCCATCTACCCTTTTTAGTATAAAGACACTTTGATTGGAGTAATAATGTCAGAAAAAATTACGTGTGAGTATAAAGATTGTTTTAAAAAAGGCGATCAGCCAGATTGTTGTTCGGAAGAAATTCTTCTAACAGAAGAAGATTCTAAACGTTATCTTCCAAGGGAAGAGCAGGATAACCTCATAATTTCCAAAGATTGTCCTATCCCGGCCCTAACAAGCGTTATACGTTATGGACCTGGGTATATGGTAATTAAAAAAGGAAGGAAAATGAGGGAAGATTTTGAAAGAACTCTTCCCGACTATAAACC
>CAYWAX010000223.1:0-1811 GCA_964456425.1 uncultured Nitrospinaceae bacterium
GCCTCTTTGGCTTTAAGATATTTTTTTTTCGAAAAAAACTCAGTGGCATCTTCAGACGAAATTTCTTCGACTTCTTTTTGTTCTTTTTTTTCTTTTCCCTTGAAAATGTTCAAAAAAGCTTCTGAAGATGGAATAGACGTACAAAAAAGGGCGATAAAAAATAAAACTGGAATAAATTTTGTTTTATTTGATTTTTTCAATTGGGTTCCTCCCGATTTTGCAATTAATGAAAAAAAATATTTTAAGAATTGTCATACTCTTCTCTTAGTATAGAAAGTAATTTTCTGTCGACCCATTTTCCCTCTCTCCAGCAGTCCTCTCTCAGAGTCCCTTCAATTTGAAATCCGTTTTGTTCGTGTATTTTTTCAGAAGCTATATTTGGTTCTAAATAGTCAGAATTTATTTTTCTCAGTCCCATACTATCAAAACCTAATTTAAGTACTTCTTTCAGTATATTAGTCCCTAAATATTTTCCCCATAGACTTGTTTCTCCTATTACAATAAAAAAACGAGCTATTCCTCTACTCAAGTCTGGGTCTGTAAGGGCAGTTAGTCCTACAAATTTGTTTTCACATTCTATAGCCCACCTACACCAAGAGTCTTGATGAAAAAGTCCTTCAACCTGAACGCGTGTAATAGGTTTTTGAAAAAAATCGTCAAGCCAAATCGTAACTTTAGGATTGGATAGAAAAAGAGTATATGGTTCTATATCCTCTAATCTAGTTGGCCTTAATGAGAAATCAGGCGATGTTTTTTTGCTATTCAAAAAACCCCCTTCTTTTAATATTTTTAATCTGTATAATTATAATTATAGTCTTTTAGCTAATCTTTGCAAAATCGTTGTTTTATTAAATAGGATTATTTTTTGACTTCATAATTTTATTGTTTATGATTTTTTGAAGAGTAAAGAAATATAGGTTGTGTTTTTTGTTCTATGTGTTTTTTGTTCTATGTGTTTTTTAATTATTTGCTTGAGTAAAGAGAAATGTGTAGTTTTTGATAGGGGTATTATGAGAATTATAGTCGTTGCAATTTTTTTTGTAATTTCTTTTTCTGGATGTGCAAATATAAATTTACAAGTAAATTCTAATTATGAAACAAAGGAAGAAGAAAGGGAAAATTGTCGATTTAAAATCATAGACGTAATTTTAAAGAAGGGGGGATTCAAATCCATGCCAGAATGTCTTTAACGCTAAACGCTCAATCTTCCCCCATCTAATAAAATAATAGCTCCGTTCATGTAATCTGCTTCGTCTGAAACAATAAATGCCGCACAGTCAGCTACTTCTTCAACTGTTCCAAATCTTCCAGAAGGAATCGTTGCTAAAAGTTTTTTTTCTTTTTCTTTGTCATTGTCAACCACATTCCCAACTGTTTCACTGAGTATAGTGCCGGGTGCAAGAGCATTAACTCTAATTCCCTGAGGACCTAATTCTACAGCCATCCCTTTCGTCATAAGATGCATTGCACCTTTGGTAGAGCAGTACAGAGTGAAATTTGCGACTCCGGCTTCACCTGCAGTAGATCCAATATTTAAGATCTGTCCTTTTCCCTGTTTGAGCATTATTTTTGCAGAAAGACTAGATAGATAAAAAGCACTCATAGAATTAATTTTGAAGAGTTTTTCAATTTCATCTTTTGTGAAATCCCCCACTGCACTGAAAGATCGTAATCCTGCACAGTTGATCAATATGTCTAAACCACCTAGAAACTGATCCGCATTTTTCAATACAGGAGGAACCGTATCAAGGTTGGACAAGAATACGCAATCTCCTGTGGCATTTACCTCATTGGTGTTACCCTCTTCGACG
>CAYWAX010000223.1:1821-2597 GCA_964456425.1 uncultured Nitrospinaceae bacterium
TGGACAGCGTTTTTATTTTTCCGGACAGCGTTTCCCGTTTGTTTTACAATTTTCGATAGTTTCGTTTAAAGAGGCTTCATTTTTTCCTCCTGCTAAATACAGATTTGCACCATCTTTTGAAAGGCGAACTGCTATGGCTGCACCGATTCCTGTGGATGCACCAGTAATAAAAATTTTTTTATCTTTTAGCTTCATCAAGAAAACTCCTTGGAATAGTTAAAAAAAGACTCTGGTACTATATATTTTCCCAAACTGGGTCTCTTCTGTTGTTGATGTCTCCTGAAGGGTGCATTTCTAAATAATCAAAGATGTTTGCAAGTCCCCCTTTTCTTAACATGATTAATCTTTCTCCTAAGTGAGAATTGCTCTCATGTTCATTTTCGTAGAATTCAAAAACTTTTTCTTGAACCTCTTTTTTGCTTAAACCACTTTCTTTGGCATTTCTAACCTTATTGATTAAGTCATGCATTTTTTCTCTTTGTTCTGGAAATTCATCTTTCTTGCATGGTTTTCCATGTCCGGGAATATACCAATCTACGTCGAGAGCCTCAAGAATTCCAAGAGAACGGAACCAACCCCAAACATCTGCAGAGTGAAATGCAACATTATATGCGGGGGTAAGATTGTCGGCTACGAATGCGACTCTATCTTCAGGGACATGAACGATCGTTTGACCTCTAGTATGACCAGGCAAATTCATGAGATGTATCGTTTTACCTCCCATTCGAATGGTCATTCTTTCTTTGTAAGTAATGTCTGGTGGCCTGAGTTCATAT
>CAYWAX010000224.1:0-2590 GCA_964456425.1 uncultured Nitrospinaceae bacterium
TATATGGGCTAGGAGTATCAAAATTTGGTGCAAATTCTGACCAAACACTTTTGCTTGAACTTATAGAAGAATGGGCTGGGATTGATGAAGAAAATTGATTTTCTTATGAGAATTATCTCTTTACATAGAGATAATAAATTAAAGGTAGTTTCTTTTTCTTTAATTTTGGTTGTCTTTTTTTCAATGATAGTGTCTTGCACAAAAAATATTTCTTTGAGAAAAAGCAAAAAAAAATCTGTTAAAGCGCAGATCTTTAAACCAATCAAGAATATTTTCACAAAGAAAATAACAATAATATCTAACCCACCTGGGGCGAAAGTGTATGTTGATGATATTTTACAAGGAGTAACTCCCATAACTTTAGAGTTTAAAAGTAATTTATTTGATTTCTTGAAGGGTTTTTCTGTTTTTGTCGAAAAGAAAGGTTTCTTGCCTGCAAGAAGAAAAGTTGATTACAATCAAACACGGGTTATTTTTAATCTGTTTAGCAGAAAATAGATTTTTTCTTCTAAAGAATTGACAAAATCATCTGTTTATTGATAGATAAGCGTTCTTTGCAATTTTGCTTATTAGGTATATTATGAAGTTGTTTTTCTTTTGATTTAGGGGCTTTAAATTGTATATGGTTGTGGAGACAGGTGGTAAGCAAGTTAAAGTTTCAGAGGGAGATATTCTTACGGTTGAACGTATTGAAGGTTCTTTGGGTGATCCAATTAAGTTGGAGAATGTTAAGCTTTTTGTTGACGGGGATGTTGTAGTTGCAGATAAGAATTCTCTTTCAGGTAGTTTAGCTAATGCAGTTATAGAAAATCATGGAAGACTTCGTAAGATTTATTCTTTTAGATTTAAAAGACGTAAAAAACTTAGAATCAAACGTGGACATCGTCAACATTATACGCAGATTAAGGTTACAGAACTTGTTCCTCCAAAAGGGGTAAAAAGTGGCACATAAGAAAGCGGGTGGAAGTTCTTCAAATGGAAGAGATTCTGCTGGAAGAAGATTAGGAGTTAAACGTTTTGGTGGGGAATTCGTGAATGCAGGTACAATTATCGTTCGTCAACGAGGTACTCGTTTTCACCCTGGCAATAATGTAGGTTTAGGAAATGATCATACATTATTTGCAAAAGTAAATGGGAATCTTAAGTTTGAAACAAAGACTAAAGGTAGACGTTTTGTAAGTGTTGTACCTTCTTAACCTTTTGCCCTTTCTGGTCATTTCATGTTTATTGATACGGCTAGACTACTAATTGAAGCAGGAAAAGGTGGAGACGGATGTCTGAGTTTCCGCCGTGAAAAATTCATTCCTAAGGGTGGCCCTGACGGAGGAGATGGTGGTCGGGGTGGCCATGTAATTTTCACATCAGATTCATCTTATAACACACTTTATCACCTACGAAATCAAACAGTTATGAAAGCTTCAAATGGCGGTGCTGGAATGTCAAGTCTTAAGCATGGTGCTAATGGAGATGACCTATATATCTTTGTTCCTGTAGGAACGATTGTTAGAGATGCCATAGATGAAAATATTATTTATGATTTTGAAGAGGAAGGCCAGGAATTTATAATTGCAAAAGGTGGCCGTGGTGGTTTAGGGAATGATCATTTTAAAAGTTCTACAAATAGAACTCCAAGAAGAATTACAAAGGGTAAAGAAGGGGAAGAATTATCAATTGAATTGGAAATTAAACTTCTTGCAGATGTTGGTTTGATTGGGAAACCTAATGCCGGAAAATCAACGCTAATTTCTACAATTTCAAAAAGTAAACCGAAAGTAGCTGATTATCCATTTACAACTATACAACCTAACTTAGGTGTTGTTGGACTTGGAGAGGATTTTACTTGTGTTGTTGCAGATATACCGGGATTGATTTTAGGAGCACATATTGGAAAGGGTTTGGGGCATCAATTCTTAAGACATATTGAAAGATGTACTCTTCTTTTGCATCTTCTTGATGCTAGCAATTCAGTAGAGACAGTTTTTGAAGATTTTGAAAGTATTTCCAGAGAACTAGAATTGTTTTCAGAAGATTTGATCTTGAAAACTCGGATTGGTGTTTTCACTAAAATAGATGCTATTGAAAATGAAGATAAAGTTTTAATTTTAAGAGAAGGTTTAAAAGATAGAGGATTCGATTCAGTAGGAATATCCTCGATTGCAAGGATTGGATTAAAAGAACTTTTATTCATGATCTCAAAAGAGGTTAGAGGAAATCAATGATTGTTAGAACAAAAGAAGCATCTTTGAAAAGTAAGCGCATTGTTATAAAAGTTGGAAGTTCAGTGCTTACTGCTTCAGATGAGGTTGGTTTGAATTTAGAAGTTCTTTCATCTATTGCAACGCAAATATCTTTACTTCTAAAGATGGGTCATGAAATAGTACTTGTTTCATCGGGTGCAATCGCTGCAGGACTTAAACTTCTTAATAAAAAAAAATATCCTAAAACAATGCCAGAAAGACAGGGCGCGGCTGCTGTGGGTCAACCGGTCTTAATGGATGCCTATAATAAAGTTTTTAAAAAATTAGGGCTGAATATTGCACAAATTTTACTTACTCATTCGGATTTGGATGAAAGAGAGAGATTTTTAAAT
>CAYWAX010000225.1:0-2581 GCA_964456425.1 uncultured Nitrospinaceae bacterium
CCTTTCTTCGGTATTTTAGAACCTGCGCCTTCTTGAGCTTTCAACAAAGCAGGTCCAAATTTAGAAGCTATTCCCATAACCTCACCAGTAGATTTCATTTCTGGACCTAGGATAACGTCGACACCTGGAAATTTTTTAAAAGGAAATACTGCTTCTTTAACTCCGAAATACTTTGGCACTGGATCTGCACTAAATCCAAGTTCTTTCAGACTCTTTCCTGCAATAACCTTTGTAGCAATTTTAGCAAACGGAGTCCCTACTACTTTACTCACAAATGGAACTGTCCTGCTTGCCCTAGGATTTACTTCTATGACAAAAACTTGTCTCTTGTGAACAGCAAATTGAACATTATTAAAACCAACAACACCCAGAGATTTAGAAAGAATTCTAGTCTGCCTTTTTAACTCTTCTATTATTTCTGGACCAAGAGAATAAGGTGGAAGAGAACATGCAGAGTCCCCACTATGAATACCTGCCTCTTCAATATGTTCCATTACACCAGCGATCAAAACATCATTTCCATCTGAGATAGAATCGACATCTACCTCTATAGAATCTTCAAGAAAGCGATCTATCAAAACTGGACGATCAGAAGATGCTTTTACAGCCTCATTCATATATTTAGACAATTCCTCGCTATTATGAACTAGTACCATCGCCCTTCCACCAAGAACATAACTGGGTCTTACAAGAACGGGATATCCAACAGAATCCGCGATATCTTTTGCACTCTCATAATTAGTTGCTGTGCCAGAAGGAGGTTGACTTAGGTGTAAATCCTTAAGAAGTTTACTAAATCTTTCTCTATCCTCAGTGAGATCTATACTATCAGGTATCGTACCTATTATAGGCACTTTGGATTCGACTAAACTATTTGATAATTTTAACGGAGTTTGTCCTCCAAACTGTACAATTACTCCTTTCGGATTCTCTCTGTGGACTATTTCGAGAACATCTTCCAAAGTTAATGGTTCAAAATACAATCGATCGCTTATGTCATAATCAGTACTTACTGTTTCAGGGTTACAATTAATCATTACAGAATTAAATCCTGCTTCCGAAACAGCTTGAACTCCATGAACGCAACAGTAATCAAACTCAATACCTTGACCGATTCTATTCGGGCCACCACCAAGAATAATTATTGACTGCTTCTCCCCCAAATCCTCTAGTTCATCTTCATAGTCATAGGTAGAATATAGATAAGGTGTATAGGCCTCAAATTCTGCAGCACAAGTATCAACTTTTTTAAAAACAGGTCTCAAACCTAATTTATGCCTTGATGTTCGTACGACCGATTCTTCAACACCCCTGATATTCGCTATCTCTCGATCACAAAATCCGTTTTCTTTTAGTAATTTTAATGAATCATGATTTTCTAAAAGATCGGGAATCTTACAATTTTTTTCCAACTCAACTAAATAACTAATATGATTTAAAAACCAGGGATCAACAGTTGAGTTTTTCCAAATATCCTCAAATTCACAACCTATTCTAAAAGCTCTAGCAATTGACCATAATCGATCCGGATTTGGAATTGAAATAGATTTCAATATTTCTTCTTTTAATTTTTCTTCACTTAAATTATCAAAAAATTCATCATAAGGATCTGACAATCCATATCTATCTATCTCTAATGACCTAATAGCCTTCATCAATGCTTCTCTAAAAGTTCTTCCTATCGACATTGCCTCCCCAACTGAACGCATTTGGGTGTCAAGAATAGGGTCTACTTCTGGAAATTTTTCAAAATTAAATCTTGGAAATTTCACCACACAGTAATCTATAGATGGCTCAAACGAGGCTGGGGTCTCTTTAGTAATATCATTCGGTATTTCATCTAGAGTTAGACCTACTGCAAGTTTTGCAGCAATTTTAGCTATTGGAAAACCCGTTGCCTTACTCGCTAGAGCAGAAGACCTTGAAACTCTTGGATTCATCTCAATAATAACCATCCTACCGTCATATGGAGAAACTCCGAATTGAATATTAGAACCACCACATTCGACACCTACCTTCCTAATACAGTCAATCGCCGCATTCCTCATAATCTGATATTCACGATCAGAAAGAGTTTGGGCTGGAGCAACCGTAATAGAGTCGCCAGTATGTACACCCATAGGGTCTAGATTTTCTATAGAACAAATAATAGAAACATTGTCTTCAAGATCTCTCATTACTTCTAATTCAAATTCCTTCCACCCTAAAACACTTTCTTCAATTAAAACCTGTTTAACCGGACTCTCAGATAACGCCCAAGATAATTTCTCTTTAAAATCTTCTAAATCATAAGCAACCGCACCGCCACTACCACCTAAAGTAAAAGCAGGACGCAAAATTATAGGGAACCCTATTTCTTCCGACAAATCACATCCTTCTTCTAGCGATTTGACAACCTCACTTTTTGGAAGGTCAAGACCAATCTCCTTCATAGCTTCTTTGAAAAGTAATCTGTCTTCAGCACACTGTATTGCAGGTAATTGAGCACCTATTAATTCGACTTTATATTTTTCAAGAACTCCAGACTCTGCAAGTGCCACAGATACATTTAAAGCAGTTTGTCCTCCCATGGTAGGAAGTA
>CAYWAX010000226.1:0-2571 GCA_964456425.1 uncultured Nitrospinaceae bacterium
GGACATCTGGAGTAGCCGGGGCATTTGTTATACTAATTTTGCTTTCATTACTGTCAATTATACGCGGAAATTTATTCAATGCTACGACTACTATTCCATGGTTATTCGTTATACTTTGGGGTGGAGTTTTTTACTTCCAAAAAGGCTTATATTATGTTTTTCCAGCTCTTTCAGACTTCTCCGAATGGTTTGTTCCTTTTGGATTCATATACCATTGCATAATCTTTTTTGGCATTGGAGCAATCATTCAGAAAATTATTCTTTCTTCAGGGAAAGAATTAAGTAAAAGTGATAATGAACTACCAAGTATCAAACAGGTAGTTGCAATTTTTCTAAATCCTTTCATTTACTCGCAAAATGCAAAAAAACTTAATGCAAGCGGTCCTGACGTACAGGCTTCCGATACCTCAGGTGTATGGATAGTTAGAATACGTGAAGCTCTTAAAGTTGGCGGAAAACAAGGTGCTGAATTTGGAGTTACCCTCGCTACAATAGATATCGTAGTAACTGTTCTTACTATCACGGGCATTGGAAATAAATTTGCTTTTCTTATAGAAGCTCTTGCTAATGACATATGCTTTTTTGGTACCGCTGTAGGAGGTGGATGTGCATATTATCTCGGTCTTGATGGCTTTTTCGTAGGTCTTCTTCTAACCGCAATTTGTTGCGCAGTGCTAGGAATGGGAATGCCTACTACCGCGGCCTACGTATTACTAGCCATACTAGGTGGACCCGTACTAATTAATCTTGTAGGTCCAGAACTACAGAGTGTTTACGGTGCAGAATGGGCAAAAGAATTCATAGCTAACAAAGGAGATAGAGTCGCTTCGCATATGTTTATATTCTATTTTGCAATTCTGTCTGCGATTACACCACCTGTTGCAATAGCATCATTGGTAGGTGCAAAACTTGCAGGGGCTGCTTATTTTAAAACTTCTATCATGTCACTTCGATTTGCGATTGTTGGTTTTGTGGTACCTTTCCTTTTCATGTATGAACCTGCTCTTTTAACTTTCGGTACCCCTGGAAGAATTCTTCTCTCCTCTGTCATGACACTAATTGCTTTCATAGCATTTTCAGCAGCTACTCAAGGATGGCTTTTAGAAAGATTAAGATATTACGAAAGAGTATTATTATCTGTCGCATTTGTAGTTCTAATACTATTCATTATCTTTCATAGCTTTGTAATGCTTACTTTAGGAATGATTGCGATAGGAATTCCGTTAGTTCGACAAATTTCAGAAAGAAAAAAGCAGAGTGAACAGGCCTAGTTTTTTTTGAGATAATATCTATTTAAGTGCTAAGACTTCCTTTGCATTTTAGCAATGGAATTCTTAGCACTTATTATATCTTCTAGATTTTTTGATTACTGTTTTTTCATCCGACTTAAAGGAAGTGTCAAAAAACCTCCAATAAAAATCATTAAAGAAGATGTGAACAAACGTCTAGCAAACCAAAATTTTGATATAAAATTCCAGAAAGAAGACTACTCAAAAGTCTCCTGATCCAAATGGATTGGAATATAAAAAACAAAAGAAGATTTCTACATTTATTTTTGTATTATATCTACAAAAATTATTCTATATTTTCTTATATTCTTTGTTAATAAAAAGGCCGATAAAGTTGATAGCAGATTTCATTCTTGCACTGCATTTTTTAATCGCGGTCTTCATCACTTCTGGATTTTTTATAATCCCAGTTGGATATAAATTGAAGTGGAATTGGTGCAAAAGTTTTAAAATTAGAACCATCCATACTATCGCCATTTTGATTGTCACTGCAGAAACAGTCTTGGGAATTACCTGTCCATTAACATCGATAGAAAACAGTTTTCGCGGAATTTACAACTCTGAATCATTTCTATCTTATTGGTTTAGAGAAATTCTATATTGGAATCTTCCGATGGAGTTGTTTTTATTCGTTTATAGTGTATGTCTGATATGGACAATAGCAATGTGGAAATTGTTTCCACCAAAAAAACATTAAAAAAAAGGAACTCTATGTCCAGAGAAAAATCCATGGATAATATTTTCGAATATATTGAACAGAATTCAGAGAGTATTGTAGAAGACCTCTGCGAACTTTGCCGTCAACCCAGTATTTCCACGACAGATATTGGAATTGAACAGATGGCACAACTAATGCAAAAACGTCTTGAGAAAACAGGTTTTAAAGTAAAAAGACACGAAACCTCGCATAACCCTATTTTAACAGGATTTTTAAAGGGCATATCGGAAAAAACCATACTTTTTTACAATCATTATGATGTCCAGCCACCTGATCCAGAAGAAGAGTGGGAGACCCCACCTTTTGAACCATCGATAAGAGATGGGCACATCTTTGCAAGAGGTTCGACTGACAACAAAGGAAATATCATGAGTAGATTGGCTGCCTTTGAGGCTTTTATAGCCGTTCGAGGAGAACTACCCTGTTCGGTAAAATATGTGATAGAAGGAAATGAAGAGATGAGCAGTCCTTCCTTTAGACATTTTGTGCCAGAAAATAAAAAACTTCTCTCAGCTGATGCTTGTATTTGGGAAGATACATTTCGTGAAGATGTCCCAGTGTTGT
>CAYWAX010000227.1:0-2530 GCA_964456425.1 uncultured Nitrospinaceae bacterium
AGACCCCCAAACTTCAACCTTATGAGATTTAGAAATTTTAGCTTCATGAAAACGCACTATAAGGCCAGGCACAACGTGACTATTTATTGGGTGAAAATTGTCTCCAGGCCCATAAAGATTAGTAGGCATTACAGATCTGTAATCAGTACCATACTGTCTATTATAGCTTTCACAAAGCTTTATCCCTGCTATTTTAGCTAAGGCATATGGCTCATTAGTTGGTTCTAAGTAACCATTGAGCAAGTCACTTTCTACAATTGGTTGTGTTGCATAAGCAAAGACAAATGAGAAAATAATGGGAGTAAGAGCGGAACGGGCAGAAAAAATAATCCATAGGCTAAAACCAAAAATTATTACTAGCCACATTCTTTTCCAGGTCATAAATGGAGAGTTTTTTTCCATAATATTCTCTTTTAAATTTTCTATTTATACAATTTCTTTTCCAATTAAACGCAAACCAACAAAAAAAAGATAATGGATACCAGAAATAATTGTAAATATTCCTGTGAGTAAAAATAAAAATTGTAGACTATGAACATATTGCATACTTGATACTAAGGATACCAGAAGAACAATAATGATAGTAGACATTTGTAGTACTGTTGTGGTTTTTCCAAGAAATGACGGTTTAATAGGTTCAGAGTTTGCAATTGACCTTAGAATAATAAACCCTAAAACTAAGATTATATCTCTTCCAATTACTATTGTTGAAAGCCAAATGGGTAAGTATTCGAGAGAGGATAACAATAGAAAGGCAGTCAGCATTAAAATTTTATCTGCGGCTGGATCCAGTATACTCCCAAGTGGAGTAATTTCTTTTCTGCTTCTAGCAAGATACCCATCTATACCATCTGCAATACTTGCTATAGCAAAGAAAACTAGGGCAAAACCCTTAAACTCATATAGAATGGAATATACGAATAAAGGAACTAGAATTAGCCTTGCAAGTGTAACTTTATTTGCTAATGTAAGATTTTTATTCATGAAAAAAATCCAAAAAATTTTTTGTATAAATGACGATGTTATCCTAATTCTATAAATAATTTTAGTAGAAATTAGAATATTGTCCTATAAAAATGCTTTTTATAAATCGGAGGAATTAATTTGCTAAGTTGGTAAGTTTTTTTAGTTTAAGTATTTCTTCTGGTTTTAAGGGTCTTATTTTTCCAGGTAATAGACCTTTTATCGTAATTCCTGCATATGAGTAACGATTTAATTGTATTACAGGATGACCTACCGCATCACACATTCTTTTAACCTGATGGTTTTTCCCCTCTCTGAGTTTGATTCTAAGCCAGGTATTTTTTTTTGTTTTTTTCGGAAGAATTTCTACTTCGCTTTTTGAAATTCTCATTTTTTTTCTTTTTATTTGATGATTGCCTGCTTTATTCTTTTCCAGGGTTACCCAAGTTCCCGATTCCATTTTTTCTAGATCTTTTTTCACCGGGATACCTTCAATTTTCACCATATAAACTCTCTGTATTTCATATTTAGGGTGCATTAGGCGATTTGCGAGTTCTCCATCATTAGTTAAAATAAGAGTACCTTTTGCGTCAAAATCTAGTCTTCCAACGGGAAAAACTCTGGCTTTTTTTGATGGCAAAAAATCAGGGATACTTAGACGAGTTTCGTTTTCGTCTTCACTCATAGAAGTTAAAACAGAACGAGGTTTGTTCATTACTAAATATAGCAATCCTTCCCGTTTAGTTATCAATTTGCCATTAACTTTAATAGAATCAATTGATGGTTCAGCTTTTGTACCTAACGCACGAATAATTTTCCCATTGACACTAACAGATCCACTGGAAATAAGTTCTTCCGCCTTGCGTCTTGAAGCAAAGCCAGCTTGTGCAATTATCTTTTGAATTCTGATAGAGGTCATATATTTATACCTAATTATAAAAATCAAAGTTAACATAAATGTTAACATGTTATTTTTGCAAATAAATAATTATAATCTTTTTAGTTTTTAATCTTTGTTATTTACAATATCTAGCCAAGTTTGGGCATAATCTTTTTAAAATAGGTATAAAATTTTGTCTGTAGATTCGAAAATTTTAAGTGTTACTCCGATTCATTTGAGTATACCTCTTGCAAAACCTGTTTATGTTTCGACTTTTCGTATGAAATCTGTAGAGACGTGTTTAGTTAAAGTTAGAACGCAAAACGGTACTGAAGGGCTAGGATGGAGTTTCGCTTTTGGAGCAGAACGTGCGCGTGCTATATCTGCAATGGTTAGAGATCTGTCAGGAATTTTAATAGGAAAAGATTCTACAAAAATGGAAGAGAATTGGCATAGCATGAGAAAGTCCGTCAGTTTTGTTGGTAGAGACGGTATAAGTGCAATGGCCATTGCTGCATTAGATACAGCTTGTTGGGATATAAGTTCTAAAATTTACGATATGCCTCTTTGGAAATTTCTAGGAGGAAAAAAGAGAAAGATACGTTGTTATGCAAGTGAGGGATTATGGCTTAACTATTCATTAGAAGAATTACAAGATCGTTTAGATCAAATTTATAGAGACATGGA
>CAYWAX010000228.1:0-2439 GCA_964456425.1 uncultured Nitrospinaceae bacterium
ATAATTAAACTAGAAATACATATTTAATCACGATTCCTATTTAATTTAAATTCTAACTACTAGAATGTTATTGACAATTATGGGTGAATTGCCTACGCTATTTGTCGATATAGACTCTAGTTTAATACATAATCCGCCTTCCCCTTTAAACACTTTCGGGAAGTAAATTTGAAAGAAAACATTCACACAAGTCTAATTTCATCTACAGAAAAAACTAAGAAACCTATCTCAATAGAAGAAAAAAAGGATAGGGAATCTAATCTTGTTAACTCTGAAGATTGGATCGACAGCTTGAATCAAGAACAACTTCCATCTTTAGATTTTTCTTCCAGTAATAAAAATCAACCTGAGTTTCTTACTGCAAAAGAAGAAAATAAATTTAGAGTAAAACTGCAAGTTTTCGAAGGCCCTCTAGAACTTCTTCTTAACTTAGTAAAAGAACATGAATTAAATATAAACGATATTCCTATCGCTTTTATAACAGACCAATATATGGAATATGTGAACTTGATGAAAAATTTAAATATCAATCTTGCATCAGAATATCTGGTTATGGCTTCTTGGCTTATTTATATTAAAAGCAGGACCTTACTCCCCCAGAATGATGGAGAAGAACTTCCTGAGGAAGATCCTGAAATGCTTCGCCAAGAGTTACAAAAGCAGCTAATAGAATATCAGAAATTCAAGAATTTAAGTGGTTATTTTAAAATTGCTGAGGAAGAGCAATCTCTTCATTTTGAAAGAGGGGGAGATCAGGAAATAGAATCTATAGTCAAAAAAGTTCATCCAGAAGAAGAAGGGAAAATTATCCTCACAACTTTTGAACTTATGACTGCAATGAAGAATATGCTTACTTTAGAAGATGGAGAAAATGTTCATTTGGTAGAGATAGAAGAACTTGAAGTAGCTGACAGACAAAACTACATTTTGAATTTTATAAAAGACTTGGATTCTGAAGGTATAGCATTTGAAAACATTTTGGAGAATAAAAGAACATTAACTATTGTTGCTACATTTCTTGCTTTACTCGAACTAATAAAAAGAAATTTAATTATAGTTTTTCAAAATTATAGTTTTTCAGAAATCAGAATTAAAAAGGCGGTGCTTAATGAATAAAGACGAACAATCCAAATTTGAATTGGCTTCAGATAACACTTCTTCTCCTGAAGAGAGCGCTAAAGCTCTTGCAGAGCATCAAATGGAAGCTATGGAAGAGTTGCCCACCCATGCTACTTTTGATTTAGTTACTGGTGAAGAAGAAACAACAAAATTAGAAAATTTAGAAGAACTTCCTCTTATTATAGAAGATGAAGAGGCAAAAAAAATAGTAGAAACACTTCTATTTGCTTCAAAAGAACCTCTTCGTCCGCGTGATATTTCTGTCCTTTTTAGAGGAGTTGAAAATATTGACGCAAAAAAAATAAGAAAAATTCTACTGGAGTTAGTTGACGAATATAAAGATAAAACTTTTCAAATAGTTGAGATAGCGGAAGGGTTCCAAATTAGAACTAGATCCGAATTTCATCCTTGGGTGAGAAAACTTCTAAGAAAAGAAAAAAGTAAAAAATTGTCTCAAGCTGCACTTGAAACACTTGCTATAATTTCATACAAACAACCTATTACTCGGATAGAAGTCGAAGAAATCAGAAGAGTGGATTGTAGTGGTGTTATGAATACGTTATTAGAAAAAAATATAATTAAAATTATGGGAAGAAAAGATGTCCTTGGTAAACCCATAGTTTACGGCACTACTCCTTTATTTCTTAAACACTTTGGATTTAAAAGTATTTCTGATATGCCAAATCCAGAAGAATATCTTTCTGAAATTGGTTTAGAACAAAATCTCCAAAGTATAAACGTTATGGATACTAACGGTGACATAAACGACAGTCAAAATAATTGATTTCTTTTATTTCAAAACCACTTAGAAAAAAATCACTTTGATTAAATCCTCAAAAAGTATTCGGAGATTCTTAGCTAGGCACGGATCTAGTATTGGTTATTACACAAGTAGAAATAGATTAGATAAGAGAATCGCAGAACTTTTTTCCTATAAAAAGAATGGCGTTTTCATCGAAGCTGGTGCAGCAGATGGTTTTATTGAATCACATACACTTTTTTTAGAAAAGAATTATGGCTGGACTGGTTTATTAGTTGAACCAACACCAGAACAATTTAATTATTGCAAACGATTCAGAAAAAATTGTATCGTTGAAAATTTCTTCCTTACTGATTTTTCAAATACTTCTTCAACAACGCAAATGAGAGATGCCGAACGTAGTTCAAGAAAATTAGGACATAATTTACATTCGGATTCAACTTACAATCAATATAATAAAGTAATTATTGAAGAAACAAAGAACAAAACTTTTTTTGCAAAAAATATAACTTTAGATTCTCTGCTAGAAAAACATTCGATGCACCACGTCGATATAATGA
>CAYWAX010000229.1:0-2423 GCA_964456425.1 uncultured Nitrospinaceae bacterium
TACATGTGATCTGGGTATCAACTTACCCCTAACTACAATAC
This sequence comes from uncultured Nitrospinaceae bacterium, assembly GCA_964456425.1. Taxonomy (GTDB): domain Bacteria; phylum UBA8248; class UBA8248; order UBA8248; family UBA8248; genus UBA3496. The sequence goes on from CAYWAX010000229.1 coordinate 42, forward strand.
TTTCAATTTTTGGGAAGGAAATTTCTCCAAAAGAAAGAAATGAGGATTTAATTTTTCTTCGATCTTGTTATGAATATAAAGTAGAAGCAGAAAGGTTTGCCCTGTATGCTTCGAGAGGAATTTTACATCATGAGTAAACTTAAACAGTATGAATCTCCACTACTTGAATACCTTTCTGTAAATTCAATTGGAAAACATAGTCTTCTTGAAGTATCGGATCAAATCCGAGATGAAAATGAGATATCTTCTATTTTAGAACCATATGATCTAAATGAAATAATCTCTGAATTTGGTTCTCCAGTTTTTATCATTTCTGAAAATACCTTACGGTCTCAATTTAAACAATTCAGAGACACTTTCACAACATCCGATATCGATACGAAGATTGCTTACTCTTATAAAACCAACTACTTACCATCGGTTTGTTCGATCCTTCATGAAGAAGGTGCTCTAGCAGAAGTAGTCTCAGGCATGGAATATTCCCTTGCCAAATCACTTGGAGTATCACCAGAAAATATTATTTTTAATGGACCACATAAAACTAATTCAGAATTAGAGACCGCCCTTCAAGAAGGCGCTTTAGTTAATATAGACAATTTTGAAGAATTAAATAGAATCATACAAATAGTATCCAAATTCAAGAATCCAATTGGGATTGGATTACGAGTTAATTTTATTTACGACACAAATTCTTGGATAAAATTTGGATTCAATATAGAAAACGGGGACTGTCAAAAAGCACTTGAAATGATCTCTGCTAGCTCTAAACTCAAACTAGACACTTTGCATTTTCACGGCGGAACATATGTAATGGACCCGAATATATACAAATATGGGGCAAGTAAATTACTTACCATAATAAGAGAAGCAAAAAAACTAGGACTACATCCTAAATCCATCGATCTTGGGGGTGGATTTCCTTCTGGGAATCAACTAAAACCGGAATTTAATGGTCAACAAAAAATACCAAATCAAAAAATAAGCTATACGCCTTATGCTGAAAGAATATTGAATCAAATCAAAAAAGAGAAAAAACTTTTTGAAGGAAAACCCTCTCTTATCCTAGAACCAGGAAGAGCTATTATAGATTCTCCTTGCTTCCTTGCATGTACTATAATTTCAAAGAAAGAAATCCTTAATCAAGGGACCGCCGTGGTAGTCGATGCAGGAGTAAACATACTTCCTACGGCATACTGGTACAATCATAATGTTCAGACACCAAAAGAAAGAGAAGAAGTAGTAGAAAATCTTCACCCTGTTCGAATTTATGGGCCCTTATGTATGCAAATTGATGTTTTAAGAGATCGAGTACTCCTTCCAGAATTAGAAGTAGGCTCACCATTACTGTTTTCTAACGTTGGCGCATATTGTCTTACCCAATCGATGCAGTTCATTCAAACGAGACCTCCAGTAGTGCTCCTTGGACCAAATGGACCTGAACTGATTCGTAGAAAGGAAAAATGGAAGGACGTTTTTGCTTTAGATCTTGTGCCTAAACGATTACGTCAACCAGGACATGAATTTTAAAAAATCTACGAACGCCATTTTTTCGAGCCTAGCCCAAATAGCATTCTCTAACAAACCTATCAATGGACTTCTTATTTTATTGGCTATTTTTTTTGTATCTCCATTCGGTGCCGCAGGTGCATTAATAGGTGCATTTATTGGAGTAGAATCTATCAGACCAAGTTACAGAATAAATAATATCTCTTGGTCACTGGGGATCCTTGGTTACAATCCAGCTATATTGGGAATTATTTGGGGCAATGCTCTTTCTAGGCTTGATTCAAAGAGTATTCTTTTTTTACCTTTTATTTTGATATGTATAGCTATAGACAGGTTCTCAAGACCTCATTTCGAACGTTTAAATATACCGCCACTAGCATTTTCATCTCTTATCACTGCATGGATTTGCGAGATACTATTCGTGCTATTTGGAGATTCTTTTTGGATAAGTTCGAATATAATTTCTTTCGGTAATTTAGGACCCGTAATTTGTGTTTTGCTTGTTGCAATTGTTCTAATATTGGAAGCACCCTTCCCAGCTTTTCTATCTATCTTGATGGTTTCTATCTTTTCCTTAATATCAGGACAATTTCTTTTTAGTAATTGGATCGGACCAGTATCACTTTGGGGATTTACTGTAGCACCTGCATTTTTCTGCTGCTATGCAATTTTTCTTCCTAATTCTAAAATTGGATTTAAAACAGGAATTCTTGCGACTATATCTTCAACACTTATATGGGTTGTTTTTTATTTCACAAATCTCAAATGGATACCCGAACCTTTAATGATGCCGTTTGTTCTAGGAACATGGATATCAATGTATATTATGCTAAAAAACAAAGATAAATCGAAACTCTCCTTAAATCCTTTAGTATG
>CAYWAX010000230.1:0-2379 GCA_964456425.1 uncultured Nitrospinaceae bacterium
AGTTTGTCTGAATGAGCAATTTTGTCTTCTTCCCAAAATTAAATAAAAGAGAATCGAACATATTAATCCACCAAAAGGGATAAAGATCAGTGAATGTGTAAATTGCCTATGAAATTCGAGAAATAACAAGGGATCTTCGGAGGATCTAATAAAAATATCAAAATCTGGGAACATACCGGAAAAAAAACCGAAAATGCCTGCTAAGCGAACAAATTTTTTTTTCGAAAAGGATTGAGGTAGTGCAACACCAAGTAAACCCTGAGACAAGGGATCTATTTTTTACTCTCCTTAAAACATAAAATTGCAGATCGTACTTTTTATTTTAGTATTTCAAGTAATTTTTCTGAAGCATTCAAGCCAGAAAGTGCAGCCCCCTCCACTCTAGGGCCTAGAAATGCATCGCCAGCTAAAAATAGAGGGAGGGAATCATCTAAAAGAGCATATCTTTCCTCATAAATATCTACGGGTTTGCTATATCTCCATCCATGCACCTGGAATTCTAAAACCTTCGAATCGATCCACTCAGTCGCAATTTCTAAAAGTAAATTTCCCGCAAACTTCCTGTCTTCATCCCAATATTTACGGCTAAAAGTTGGAGAGCCATGTATCGTAACACCTCCTCCATCAGGTGAAATCCCTTTCACTCTATTATCAGAAATCCATGAGATAGAACCTTCTTTAAATTCATGTGACCCAGGAGTTTCAATTTTACTTGGACCCTCTAACAACGCCATCACTGCTATACATGGATCATATTCAATACTTTCAAGTTTGGCTTTAACCTGTTCCATTTTTAAGCACTCTGCTTCGCGCAGAAGAATAAGTGATTGAGGGATAGGTGCAGTAAGGATAATTGATTTCGCATTCAGAATTTTATTAGACTCTGAAATAATTTTCCAGAAATTTACTTCCTTAATAATCTTTTTCACTTGCCAGGTAAGTTCTATATGCAAATCCTTGGCAAGAAATTTAGGAATTAAAGTCATACCTCCTGTACAACGATATCGAGTTAAATTGTCTCTACCCTTTGAAGATGATACGTCGTACCATGGTTCTACAATTCCATTTTTAATCCAATCATTCACAAAAGAGGAAAAAACCTCATTTTTCACGGTGAAAAATTGTGCACCATGATCAAAAACACCTGGAGAGATCCTTCTCGTGGCCATACGACCACCAAGACCTCTTCCCTTATCTAGGACAAGAACTTCTAAACCTTTCTCTTGTAATCGACTGGCTGCAAATAAACCAGAGATACCAGCACCAATTACAATACAATCATAAATCTTCAAATCATAAATCCCAAAATTTTAATAACCTATATCTCAACCCATCCAGAAACCACCATTTATATCCAAAACGGCCCCTATAGTAAATCCCGCACCAGGTGTACACAAATACCAAATCCCATGGGCAAGTTCTTCTGGTGTCCCAAGTCTTCCAACTGGCATTGTCTTTGCCCTTTCATTAAGGTGTTCTTCAGGATGCCGTTGTACTCTCGGCGTAAGAACTAAACCTGGGGCTATTGCATTCACTGTAATTCCGAAAGGAGCAAGCTCCTTTGCTAATCTTCTAGTCAATCCAATAACGGCTGCTTCATTGGTTGAATATTCTATGGATCCCGCACTTGATGTTCTACCAGAAACAGAAGAGATATTCACTATCCGGCCATAATGATTTTTTTTCATGACTGGAATGAATTCACGAGTAATTAAAAACTTTGCAATTACATTCCAATCATAATTTTGTTGCATCCCTTTCACAGTAACTTTTTCAAGAGAAGGAACATCAAAAAAACCCCCAGCCGTATTCACGAGTATATCGGCTCTTTCCCACTTATCAAGGATAATTTTCACTGCATCCTTCACCTCTCCTTCGTCGGCACACTCAGCTTTTACAAATATTGCTTCACCGCCCTCTTGAGTGATTCTCTTTACAACTGCATCTCCTTTTTCTTTTGTTCTTCCAATAACTGCAACCTTGGCACCACACCGTGCAAAACGGACACATGCAGCTTCCCCAATTCCAGCAGTTCCTCCAGTAACTACGGCAACTTGACCTTCGATAGAAGTTAATTCATCCAAAACTAATCTCCGATTACACTGATTTTTTTATAATCAAAATTTAATTCGAGAAGTATTCAGTTTCGCTAAGAAGATTCAATCTTTTTCCCGAAAACTTTCTCATGCATTGCCAATTGAAAATAAACACAAAAAATAATCATAATAATATTCAGAAGATAATAAGCCTCTGCAAAAAGAGTTGCATTTTCTGGCTGCATCAAAGCTACATACAAATCAGGAATCTTTTCAAGCATAATAAGCACTAAAATGTCATATAAAACCATACATGCATAGAAACCAGCCCATAAACCTACTG
>CAYWAX010000231.1:0-2354 GCA_964456425.1 uncultured Nitrospinaceae bacterium
ATGCCTTAGTAGCACCTACTCTTACAATTGGATATTCTCCTCAACATATGAGTTTTTCTGGAAGCATGACTTTGAGCGTTGATACATTTAGGAGACTCGTATCTGAAATGGTTGAGTCGCTTATGAAACACGGGCTGAAAAAATTTGTTTTTTTGAATGCACACGGAGGAAATAGCTCTCCAACAGATATTACTGCCAAAGATCTGAAGCATAAATATGAAGAAGATATACAACTGATGGTAGTGGATATGATAGGGATTCAGAATAGTCCAGAACTAAAAGAAAAAGTTGAAAAAGAACTTGGCGAAAAACTTTCAGAGCCCTGGGGTGCTCACGCAGGAGAACAAGAATCTTCCGCAGTAATGTTTTTTGATGAAGAACTTGTCGATAAGAAGAGAATTAGTGTTCCATTTATTCCAGAAGAGTATTTGAGAATTTCTCGTGATCCTGATGTCCATACAATTATTTTTAATTTATCAAAATATACTGAAACAGGAACTTGGGGAGACGCATCGAATGCTTCGGCGAAACAGGGGGATCTGTTCTATAAGTATTTAAGTGAAAAACTAGCTGAAAAAATTAATTTGGGTTGGGAAATAGTCTAGAATTGATTTATTTATTTTCTCTGTCGTGGGTCAAGGGCATCACGTAATCCATCACCTAATAAATTGAATGAGAGTACAACAATCATAAGAGACAATCCTGGAATCGTTAGAAGGTGTGGAGCAATTGCCATGTAGGATCGTGCATCAGCTAACATACTTCCCCATTCAGGAGTAGGTGCAGGCACCCCTATTCCTAGGAAACTCAGTCCAGAGGCGACTCTAATAGAAGTAGCAGTTAAAAAAGTGGATTGCACAACGACGGGACCTATTGTACCTGGAAAGATATGTTTAAACATGACCCTCCAGTTCGATCCTCCTACTGCACGGGCAGATTCTACAAATTCTGTTTCTCTTAAAGCTAATACCATGCTTCTAACTAGTCTCGCATAAGTTGGAATCGCAAATAAACCAACTGCTAACATGATATTTCCCATACCTGCACCTATGATTGCAATTAAAAGTATAGAAAGAAGTATTCGAGGAAAGGTAAGCATCACATCCATGACTCTCATAATTAAGCTGTCTATCCATCCTGAAAAAAAACCGCTTACTAAACCTAATAGAATGCCTCCAACCGCAGCTATAGCAACTGAAAAAACACCTATAAGTAAAGAAGTCCTTGCTCCGTAAATAATACGGCTGAAAACATCTCTTCCAAAATGGTCTGTGCCGAAGAGATGAAGAAAAGAAGGAGCTTTTAAAGCACTTTGAAAATCTGTTTTCAGAGGGTCATAAGGGGAAATAACAGGAGCGGTAATTGCAATCAAGATGAAGAGAATTACAAAAATGCCACCTGCTAGTGCTACCTTGTGTTTTCGCAGTTGATTCCAAGATAATTTCCATAGACTGATTTCTTTAGTTGTTTCTTCATTTTGGTCTTTCTTCTTTTCTTTCTTCACTATTTCGAATTCCCATAACGAACTCTTGGATTAAGGAACGCATATAAGAGGTCTACTGTCATATTCACCATCGCAAATGTGAGAGCGAAAAAAAGTAAGGAACCTTGAACGGCTGCATAATCTCTTAATTTTATTGCTTCAACGATATATCTTCCAAGACCAGGCCATGCGAATACAGATTCTGTTATAACAGAACCCCCTAGCAAATAACCAGATTGTAGTCCCACTACCGTAATTACAGGGAGTAGGGCATTTTTAAGAGCGTGTAAATAATTAACCTTGCCATCCGAAACTCCTTTAGAACGTGCCGTAGTAATATATTCGCTACTAATTATTTCTAGCATCGTGCTTCTGGTCATTCTTGCAACAATCCCGGCTCCTGTTAATCCTAGCGTAAGTACAGGCATGACAAGGTGAGCAGCCGTACCTTTTCCTCCCGCAGGAAGCCATTTAAAATAAACCGAAAAAAATCCCATCAACATCAAACCGAACCAAAAAGAAGGCATAGAAATACCAAGAAGGGATCCGGTCATACAACTATAGTCAAACTTTGAGTATGGTCTTGTGGCAGAAATCACTCCAGCTAATAACCCTAAGATTGTTGCTAGAAGCATTGCCCAGAAAGCAAGTTGAAGTGTGTTCAGAAAACGGGTTGTAACTTCTTTTAGTACAGGAAGATCAGAAAGAATAGAACGCCCTAGGTCTCCCTTTAAAGCTCTTTTCATGTACATGATATATTGTATATGAATCGGTTTATCTAAATGATATATTCTTCTTATTTCTGCGATGTATTCTTCATCTGCAAATTCACCCGCTAAGGGTTCTGCGGGATCTGCTGGAACTAAACGAA
>CAYWAX010000232.1:0-2284 GCA_964456425.1 uncultured Nitrospinaceae bacterium
GAAATACCTATCATTTCAAATATACTCAGTGACAGAGAATGGTATTCTGAAAAACTAGGGATAAATCCCGAAGATCTCTTACAAGAACTGATGAAAAGACAACAAAAAAAAATAGAGCCAAAACTGGAAACTGATGCTCCATTTTTAGAGAGAATTATTGAGAAAATTAAAATTACGGATGTCCTTCCAATTCCAACTTACCACGAACATGACGCAGGTCCATATATAACAGCAGGTGTTTTCTTTGTACATGATCCGGAAACTGGAATAAGAAATGTTTCAATACATCGCATGCAGGTAATAGATAAAAACAAATTCGGGCTACTGATTCTTCCAAGACACTTAAAATCAATTTTAAATCGAAGTAAAAAAACAGCCTTGAAAGTTGCAATATCAATTGGGTTAGATCCAATTCTACTTCTATCTAGCCAGTTAGTACTTTCGTCAGAAGAAGATGAAATCAATATTGCATGTGCTATAAAAGGAGAGCCTATATCACTTACACCTGGACCCTGGTCAGGAATTCCAGTCCCCACTGACTCTGAAATAGTAATTGAAGGAGAAATTCCTCCTAATGAAAAACACGAAGAAGGTCCATTTGGAGAGTTTCCTAAATATTATGGGCCATCGGGAAAAAGAGAAATTTTAAATGTACATTCTATATCCATGAGAAAAGATGCTATATATTACTCCGTTCTACCAGCCGGCTTTGACCATCTTCTTATGGGTTCTATCCCTCGAGAAGTCGCGTTATTAAATAGCTTGAGAAAAAATAATCCTTCAGTTAAAGATGTCTCATTGCCACTATCATCTTCAGGTCGTTTCCACTGTTTCGTAAAAATAGAAAAACAAAATGAAGGAGAAGTCAAGAACATACTTATGTCTGCCTTGTCCTCTCATTATGACATGAAACATGTAATAGTCGTAGATCATGACATTGACATACATGATTTACAAGAAATAGATTGGGCTATTGCAACGAGATTTCAAGCACATAAAGACCTTTTAGTTATAGAAGGAGTTATGGGGAGCAAACTTGATCCATCGGCAAAAAATGGAATAACATCTAAAATGGGTTTAGACGCGACTGCACCTTTAGGTTCTCTAGGAAAAGAATTTCGTACAATCAAAATCCCAGGATATATTTCTTCTAAAGAGGAAAGCTAACTTTTTCTACAAATCATCCATTGAGTAACACCAAGGACATGCTTCTACATGCGTTCTTTCTAGTGGATCCCAATCTTCATGAGTATTCCAAACCTGTTCTCCGGCTATCTGTGCTTCTTCCGCAATCTTTAACAAATCTACATTCGGTATAACTCCATTGTCCATTACTATTTCGCCATCTATAATAACTGTTTGAACATCATCTCCAACTCCACATTCAACTAGACTTTTAATTGGGTCTCTTACTGGTCCAAATCTCAAAGTTCCTCTTCCTGTCATATCAATTATCAGAATATCCGCTATTGCACCCGGTTCAAGTCTTCCAAGATCATCTCGCCCAACTGAAGTCGCTCCACCTATAGTAGCTGCTCGAAAAACATCTCCTGCACTTGCATAAAAATACGAATTGCCCATCACTTTTCCATGATATGAAGCATTTCTCATATTCATAATCATATCACGTGGGTACGTATCCGTTCCTATTGAAATATTTACTCCAGCCATTTCATATTTTTTCCAATTATCAAGCTTACGCCCTCGTCTCATTATATTGATAGGACAATGTGAAATCGAAGCTCCAGATGCACCCATAAGCTTCAGATCATTATGTGAAGAGTAATTTAAGTTCGAATTATCAGAAATAAAATTTCCATGTCCTATATTCAAAGTTGGCCTTAACATTTCTAAATCGTCTAGTAATTCGATGGGAGTTTTCATATGTTCTTTCACAACTTCATAAAACTCAATTACGCTATATGCAGCGTGAGTTGCCATAGGAAAACCAAATTCATTGGATGCATCTCTAGTTCGTTTTAAAACTTCTAGTGAACAGGTTTCAACCTCACGAGGAACTAAAATTCCTCTTACTCTATCTTTAGCAGTTCCATCGTTCTCCTTGATCCAGCTTAGTGCTGTATCAAATCCATCTAATCCAAGCTTGTCATTTCTAACTCTTTTCAATCTTCCAGATTTATCTCCTACCCATCTCCCACAATCATAACCAGGACCTAAATAAGCACGAGTACCTAATCTTTGCACTTCATCTAACAATGCTTCTTGTACACGCAGTTGGCTACCATATTCAATAAAAGTAGTCACCCCATTTCTTAGAAGTTCG
>CAYWAX010000233.1:0-2260 GCA_964456425.1 uncultured Nitrospinaceae bacterium
AACAAACTTCGTACTTTTAAACCTAAACTAAGAAAATCATTTATCCCTGCTCTTTGTTCTAGAGAAGAATTAATTGTAGATTGGATTGCCTGCAATAGAGTTCTTTTTTGTAGAATATTCTCCTTAAGTTCTGTAATTTTTGTTTCATAATCTGTTTTTGTTTGCTTTAATGCAGAGCATTTATTCTCAAATGCTGAAACTTCGGCATTTAATTTTTCCTGTGTAGTAAGAACTTCCTTAACTTGGGAGAAATATTCCTTGAGATTATCTTCAACTTTCTCATCAAAATATTGAGATAAATCACTTTTTTCCTTAACTGCTCTAATAAACTCCTTAAAAAGTAAATCTTCTCCTTTAGTTTTATCAACTAAATTTTTGAATTTGTTTTCTTCCTCAATTAATATTATTTTTTCATTCTCAAACCTATTGATTTCTTCTCCCAATACAGAACTTTCATTTTCTCTTTTAAGTTTTTCTGCTGCTAGTTCTCTAAGTCTATTAAAAAATATTTCTTTCTGTTCTTTGAGACGAATCAATTCACCATCCACTTGAACCAATCGTTGTTTTGTATTCGAAATAAGTTCGGACTTTTCCTGAAGTTCTATTCTTACTCTTTCTCTATCAGATTCGATCGAAGAAATTTTAGCAAGAATAATGTGCTCATTTTCTTTTAGTTTTTCTAAATCTAGCTCCGCAGGTTTTAATTCATTTGTTATTTTTATGAAATCAAGAACTGAAACACATAAATCTAAATTTCTAATTTCCTCTTGATATTCCTTATAATACTTAGCCTTTCTAGCCTGACGACGTAAAGAATTTAATCTTGATTCTTTTTCGCCCATAACATCATCCAATCGAGTAAGATTACCCAAGGACAATTCTAATTTTCTCATTGCTTCATTCCTACGGTTCTTAAACTTCATGATCCCTGCAGCTTCTTCAATAAGAAGTCTTCGATCCATAGGTTTGGAATTCACAAGTTCTTCTATTCTTCCCTGCTCTACTATAGAAAAAGTATCTAAAGAAACACCTGTATCAAGAAATAGATCAGTAATATCTTTCAATCTACAAAAATTCTTATTAATTAAATATTCACTTTCTCCTGAACGATACAAACGTCTTGTAACGACGATTTCTTCAAAATCCTTGTACTTAAGATCAGTAATAGAACCATTCAGTTCACTTAGCGTCATCGAAACTTCAGCCATTCCAATAGATTTTCTTTCAGAACTACCGTTGAAAATCACATCATCCATTTTCTTTGCGCGCATGTTTGTTGGAGCTTGTTCTCCAAGAACCCATCTAATAGCGTCAGACACATTACTTTTTCCACAACCATTTGGGCCAACAACCGCAGTCATTGGACCACTTAAATCAATTACTGTTTTATCAACAAAGGATTTAAAACCTTTCATCTCTATAGATTTTAACCGCAATGTATAACCTCAAAGGCGAAATAATATTTTTTTAAATTTTCTTGCTGTCTTCCAAACATGCCTTAGCTGCTTCTTGTTCTGCCGCCTTTTTAGAACGACCCTCTCCTCTTCCTAAAACAAGTTCTCCTTGCAAAACTTCAACTGTAAATACTTTAGAATGTTCTGGTCCAAACTCACTAATAATTTTGTATTCTGGTGCCTTCTGGCCTGACCTCTGGAAAAATTCTTGCAATTTACTCTTGTTGTCATTAAGATCTTCAACTGATGCGGGTGGTAAATTTTTCAACAACTTATCATGTATCCAATCGGCACATTTTTGAAATCCCGCATCAATAAAAATTGCGCCCACGATTGCTTCAAAAGTACCTGCCAAAATTGAATTTTTCGTTTGACCTCCAGTTTTCTTTTCTCCCTTTCCTAATCTTATAAAGGGTGCGAAATTATTTAACTTTGCTACCTTCGCAAGGGCTCGACCATTAACTAAAAGGGAGCGTTGACGAGTTAATTTACCTTCTTGATAATCCGGGTAGGTATTCCAAAGAAAATCAGTAACTACCAATTGTAGTACCGCATCACCAAGAAATTCTAATCGTTCATTATCATCACCTGGAGGAGTAATCTCTTGTGAATATGATCGATGAGTTAAAGATTGAACTAGGAGGTCCTTCTGAGAAAATTTATGACCAATACAAGACTCTGCAGAATCTATATCAAATTCTGGAGATGATAGAGGAAGATCTCCCTGTAAACTTGAAATATCATCACTTTTTATGGGTTGCTTTTTCTTACTCGACTTTTTTAAAGAGTAATGTTGCATTTGTCCC
>CAYWAX010000234.1:0-2249 GCA_964456425.1 uncultured Nitrospinaceae bacterium
CATGTAAAAGTGGAGCAAACAGAAAAGCGATACCTGCTTCATCTAAACAATTCCCTATTTTTTCAGGAGAGATTTCTATATTCACTCCTAATTCTTTTAACACATCTGCAGCACCTGAATTACTAGAAACAGAACGATTTCCGTGTTTGGCTACTACTTGTCCAGCAGCAGAAACAATCAAAGCACTAGTAGTACTTATATTGAAAGTATTAGTACCGTCACCACCTGTCCCAACAACATCAACTATATTAGGATGACTACTTATTATTTTAGTAGACTTACTTCGCATAGAACGAACACTTCCAACTATCTCTTCTGGAGATTCCCCAAGCATTCTTAGTGCAACAAGATATGCTCCAATCTGGGCTTCTGTCGCTTCTCCATTCATAATTTGATCCATTACTTCTTCTGCTTCATCAGAAGTAAGATGAATACTTTCAACTAATTTACCAATCGCTTTTTCTATCATAAAAATCTTCCCTTAATAAAAATAACTGACGAAAAATCTCTCAAGTACTACTTAGTTCTATTGCATTTCTAAGAAGAAGTTTCCCATCAACTGACAAAATAGATTCTGGATGAAACTGCACTCCAAAAACTAATGTATCTTTTACATGAATTCCCATAATTTCATCTTGATCCGTTTTTGCACAAACAGATATTTTGTCAGGCAAATTTTCATTTTCTATTATTAAACTGTGATATCGAGTTGCAGTCACAGGATTTGAAACTCCTCTAAACAAATTCTTTTCATTGTGAAAAACTTGAGAGGTCTTCCCATGCATAATTCTTTCTGCACGTATTACTCTGGCACCAAAGACTGCTCCTATTACTTGATGTCCAAGACAAACTCCAAGGATAGGGTACGTATCAGCAAAAGTTTGCACTACTTCCATCGAAAGACCCGCTTTTTCAGGCCTACTTGGACCCGGAGAAATTACAATCAAATCCGGATCAAAACCTTTAATATCATCAAGTTCGAAAGAATCATTCCTCCAAACTTCCACATTTGAACCTAATTCAGAAAAATACTGAAATAAGTTATAAGTAAATGAATCATAGTTATCTATCATTAAAATCTTTGACACTTACTTTCCCTCGTTTTTTTCTACAACTGAAGTATCCCTAGCAACCTGTATTGCCCGCAACATTCCTTTAGCCTTGTTAATAGTTTCATCAAACTCAAAATTTGGTTCAGAGTCGGAAACAATACCTGCGCCTACTTGCAAATATATTCTTTCATCCTTTATATAAACCGTTCTGATTGCAATACAAGTATCCATATTACCATCAAATCCAAAATAACCGACTGCACCTGCATATGGCCCCCTTCTAACGGGCTCTATTTCTTCTATAATTTCCATAGCTCTTACCTTTGGAGCTCCCGAAACGGTTCCAGCCGGAAAAGTAGCACGAATTACATCAAAAGCATCCTTATCATCAATAAGTTTCCCGGAGACATTACTAACAATATGCATAACATGACTATAACGTTCGATGACCATTTTTTCTGTTACATTAACTGTTCCAGGTCTACAGATTCTACCAATATCATTTCTCCCAAGATCAAGTAACATTATATGCTCAGCAATTTCCTTTTCATCAGCAAGAAGTTCTTTTTCTAATTCAAGATCTTCAACTTCATTCTTACCTCTTTTCCTCGTTCCTGCAATTGGACGTACTTCGACAGTATCTTCCTCCAATCTAACTAGAACCTCGGGCGAAGCTCCCACTAGTATGATTTCGTCAAGTCTCAAGAAAAACATGTAAGGAGAAGGATTGACTTTGCGAAGTGAACAATAAAGAGCAAAAGGATCCACATGCAGTTCCCTTTCAAGACGTTGTGAAAGAACTACCTGAATAGCTTCGCCTTCATTAATCAACTCTACAATTTTAATCACAGAATTCTTGAAATGCGTCGAAGTAAAAGAAGATGAAAACTCTTGCTCTAAATTTAATTCATCGCCTTTCCCAAAATTTTCATTTTCTTTAAAATTAACGATAAATGATTTTCTTTCAGTAAGTCGACTAACTAATTTATCAATCGAATTAAGCGCTTCTTCATATGGATCTTTACTTTCATCATTTAAAAAAGCATTAGAAACAATTTTCAGAGAATTATTTAAATTATCAAATATAACCATAGAACGAGTTAACATAAAAAATAGTTCAGGCAAATCTAGATCATCATTCGATATATCTGGGAGTGTTTCGACGAAACGTATTGCGTCATAAGAGATATATCCTAC
>CAYWAX010000235.1:0-2217 GCA_964456425.1 uncultured Nitrospinaceae bacterium
CAACTATTGGGATCTTCCCCAGAATTTTTTTTATATTATTGATTACATAGTCTAAAGCAGAAGGATCTCCTGGTCCGTTTGATAAAAAAACAAGATTTGGATTCTTATCTAATACTGCTTCTGCAGATTCCGTGCAGGGTACTATCTCGAGATCAAACCTTTCAGACAATTGATTGAAAATAGCTCTTTTGCCACCTAAATCATATGCTATACATAAAGGCTTATTGGTTTTTTCACCAAAATGAAATGAACTTTTACAAGATACATCTTTCACCAAATCTCTACCTTCTAAACCAGGAGATTCTTTCGCACGATCTACAAGAACATCTCTATTTTTTTCAACACTCGAAATAACTGCTTTCAAAGAACCATTTTCTCTAATATGTCTAGTCAAAAAACGCGTATCTATACCTTCAATACCTGGAATCTTATATTCTCTAAGATAAGTATCTACATCTTTTTGAGAATTATACTTGTAAAACTTTCTACAGAGTTCTTTTACTATAAATGCTTCAACCCATATATTATTTGATTCCTCATCTCCATCCACAACACCATAATTTCCAATATGAGGGTAGGTCATCACAACCATCTGACCTTTATAAGACGGGTCTGTTAAAACTTCTTGATATCCAGTCATCGCGGTATTAAAGACAAGTTCTCCTTCTGCATCTACATCGTAGCCAAATGCTTTTCCTTCAAGAACAAGTCCATCCTCTAAAGCCAAAATCGCAGTTCTATGTTTATTAACAGTACTCATAAAATTTCCTCTACTACTTAATATTTTGCATTTCAATTTTACCATTTACAATAGTTGCTACTGGGCATCCTTTTAATTCCCAGCCCTCAAATGGAGTATTCTTTGCTCTACTTTTAAAATTATCAGGAATAACTGTATATTTCTTTTCTAAATCAAGGATTGTCAGATCAGCCACAGAACCCTCTTCTATTCCGTGGCATGGGATTCCAATAGCATTAGATGGACCTAAAGTAAACTTTGAAACCATTTCAGATAAAGTCAAAACACTTTCATGTACTAAACGATCGAGAGCTAAAGAAACTGCTGTTTCAAGACCAACAACTCCAAATGGAACTCTATCAAACTCTACTTCTAAATCTGCCTGATCATGTGGAGCATGGTCTGACGCAATCACATCAATAGTTCCGTCTTTCAGACCTTCAATAAGTGCAATACGATGTTTTTCATCTCTAAGTGGAGGTGCCATTTTAAAGGAAGAATTAAAACCTCTAATTTTCTCATCAGTAAGTGAAAAATGGTGTGGCGTGACTTCACATGTTACTTTTATATCTTTCTTTTTAGCATTCCTTATCAAATCAACTGCACCTTTAGAGGAAACATGTAAAATATGTAATTTGCCTCCGGTCAATTCTGCTAACCTTAAGTCTCGATAAACGCATATATCTTCGCTTGCATCGGGATTAGCAGAGAGCCCCAAAGTCGTAGAAACAGTACCTTCATGCATAACTTTACCCTCTGACAAACTTACATCCTCTGCATGATCCAGAATAGTTACCCCTAGCATTTTAGAATATTCAAGGGCAGACCTCATTATAAATGAATCTTTAATCGGATACCCATCGTCGCTGAATGCTATAGCACCTGCAGAGTGTTGATCAGACAATTCAGAAAGTTTTTCTCCCTTTAATCCGACAGAAACAGCACCTATGGGGTAAACTTTACAAGAACCAACTTCACGTGTTTTATTTAAAATTTTCTCAGTAATAGAACTAGAATCATTAACTGGTTCAGTATTTGCCATACACGCAACTGCAGTAAAACCACCTGCAACAGCAGAACTTGTGCCACTTTGGATATCTTCTTTATATTCTTGACCAGGCTCTCTAAAATGAACATGCATGTCTATAAATCCAGGACATACAACTAAATTACTTGCGTCGAGTATTTCTGAGCCAGATTTTTTCCTGATATTTTTAGATATTTTAGTAATCTTTCCGTCTTCTAAAAGTAGATCAAGAATCTCGTCAGTTCCTTTAATAGGATCGACTATACGCCCATTTTTAATTAACAATGACACTAGTTAAAATCTCCTTAAACTCAAAGCTAGAAATATTAAAATCAAATCTTAGCCCGATAATAAGTAAAGAATAGACATCCTACATGCAACACCGTATTCAACTTGTTCTAAAATCACTGAAAAAGGACCGTCTGCAACATTTGGGGACATTTCTATCCCT
>CAYWAX010000236.1:0-2127 GCA_964456425.1 uncultured Nitrospinaceae bacterium
TTGACGCTAGAAGAAATGGCCGTTCAAAATATGGTGCAAAAAAACCTAAATAATCGTTTTTTAAGAAATGAGAGAGAGTTTATTAAATGGCAAGAAGAAAAAGAGCAGATAAAAGAATAATTTTACCTGATCCCAAGTATAACGATCGTTTAGTTGCTAAATTTGTTAACTCCCTTATGTTAGATGGTAAAAAAAGTCTTGCTGAGAGCGTCTTCTATGGAGCCATGGATACTATTGAGGAAAAATTAAAAGAAGACCCACTTAAAGTTTTTAAGCGTGCTTTGGACAATGTGAAGCCAATGCTGGAAGTCAGATCTAGGAGAGTTGGTGGGGCAACATATCAGGTCCCTGTTGAGGTCAGACCAGATAGGAGGACTGCTTTATGCATCCGCTGGATTATAGAGAATGCTAGAAGCAGAGATAAGAAAATAAGCAATGGATTAGCTGCAGAGATAATTGATGCTTCAAATAATACAGGTGGTTCTATTAGAACCCGTGAAAATGTTCATCGTATGGCAGAAGCTAATAAAGCCTTTGCTCATTATCGTTGGTAGGAGATTGTAGATTGGCCAGGGAAAAACCATTAGATAAAACAAGAAATATTGGAATAATGGCTCATATTGATGCTGGTAAGACAACTACGACTGAGCGTATTTTGTATTATACTGGACGAAGTCATAAAGTAGGAGAAGTTCATGATGGTGATGCGACTATGGACTGGATGCCTCAGGAGCAAGAAAGAGGCATAACCATTACTTCA
Organism: uncultured Nitrospinaceae bacterium; assembly: GCA_964456425.1. Lineage (GTDB taxonomy): Bacteria > UBA8248 > UBA8248 > UBA8248 > UBA8248 > UBA3496. The sequence goes on from CAYWAX010000236.1 coordinate 761, forward strand.
GCTGCGACAACATGTAGTTGGAATGATTATACAATTAATATTATAGATACTCCTGGACATGTCGATTTTACTGCCGAAGTTGAGAGAAGCCTGAGAGTGCTCGATGCGGCAGTAGCAGTTTTTTGTGCTGTAGGTGGAGTTGAGCCTCAGAGCGAGACTGTTTGGAGACAGGCTGAAAAATATGGGGTGCCACGTTTAGTGTTTGTTAATAAAATGGATAGGGCGGGATCTGATTTTTTCGGTGTAGTTGATCAGATAAAAGATCGTTTGAGTGCAAATCCTGTCATAGTTCAAGTGCCAATAGGTTCGGAGGAAAATTTTAAGGGTATGATTGATTTGATAGAATTTAAATCTCGTATTTTTTCTGAATCCATTGACACTCAATACGAGGAAGGTGAAGTGCCTGATGAAATGATTGATGAGGTTACTAAATATCGTGAAGAGATGATAGAAATTTTAGCATCAAGTGATGACACTCTCATGGAACTTTATTTGGAAGGAAAAGAAATTAGTTCAGAAGAATTAATTGCTGCTATTAGAAAACTAACTATATCAGGAGAAATTGTGCCTGTTTTTTGTGGTTCCGCCTTCAAAAATAAGGGTGTTCAGTTACTTCTAGATGGTGTAGTTAATTTTCTTCCGTCTCCAATAGATCTTCCATCTATAAAGGGAGAACTTATAGGGAATTCAGATGCTGAGACGGAACTAGTTGCGAGAGAAGCTTCTGACGATGAATCTTTCTCAGCGCTTGCATTTAAAGTTATGACTGATCCTTATGTTGGGCAACTAGTTTTTTCCAGAATATATTCAGGGGTATTAACTGCCGGCAGTTCTGTATATAATGCTGTTACCGGTAAGAATGAAAGAGCCGGTAGGCTAATGCGGATGCATGCAAATAAACGTGAAGAGGTGAAAGAGGCGTATGCTGGAGATATAGTAGCTATACTTGGTCTGAAAAATGCAAAAACAGGTCATACGTTATGTGATTCTAAAACACCAATTCTTCTTGAAACAATTTCATTCCCTGACCCTGTAATTTCAATTGCAGTAGAGCCTAAAAGTAAAGCTGATCAAGATAAATTGGGTAATGCTCTATCTAAACTATCTAGCGAAGATCCAACGTTTAAAGTTAGGACTGATGAAGAGACAAATCAGACTATTTTGTCAGGTATGGGGGAATTACACCTAGAAGTTTTAATGGATAGGTTGTTTCGGGAATATAGTGTAGAAGCAAATGTAGGGAAACCTGAAGTTGCTTATAGAGAAACTATAAATCAAGAGATTAATGCCAGAGCACGTTTTGTGCGGCAATCTGGTGGTAGAGGACAATTTGGAGATGTTGAGCTTACAGTTAAACCTCTTGATAG
>CAYWAX010000237.1:0-2106 GCA_964456425.1 uncultured Nitrospinaceae bacterium
GGGCTTCGTAAAATCCAGCGGCTAATATACTTGTTGGAATAGCTACTATGCCTATACTTGCAATTGTAATAACTGTGGTTAGTATTTTTCCTATTACAGTTGTTGGCATAACATCTCCAGCCCCTATAGTAGTTAGTGTTGCTGCAGCCCACCATAAAGATCTAGGAATGCTCCCGAATTCATTAGGTTGAATTGAACCTTCCATAATATATAAGATCACGGCAGAAATAAAAATTATACCAAAAGTGATAGTAATTGAAAAAAATAATTCGTGTGATTTATTTTTTATAACTAAACCGATCAGGACTAATCCTTGGAAGTGTTTATTAGCTCTTAATAATGTAAACAGTCTAAATACTCTGAAAACTCTTAAGAGAAAAGATTCACTAATAGCAGGAAATATTAAGAAGGGTGCAAAAGCGATCAAATCTATTAATGCGTAAAAAGAAAATATATATTTTATTCGTCCTTTAAATCCTGAATAATTTTTGTTTAGTCCAACTGCATATAGTCTTGCAATATATTCGACAAAAAATATTGTAGCAAAAACATAATTTATTTTTAGAAATAAATCTTCGTTTCCATGTAAAATTGTAGGTTCAGTTTCTAAAATAATAGAAAATACGCTTGCAAAAATTAAAAAATAAATAGTTTTACTTAATTTTGTTAATTTGCTGCTGGGAGCAATTGAAAGTGCTTCGTATAAAAATTCTTTCATTTTTTTGATTCCAAAGAAAGAAGTGACGACTCTCACTGAGTTGAAAGTCGTCACTTTTAAGTTAACTTTTTTTTACTTTGCTTTTTTTATTCGGAATAATCGGAAGTAATAGGTAACCTGATTGCTTCGGACCAGTATAAAGAGTTGTCCTACCATTGAAAACTTCATCAGACCGGTCAATAGGATGGTCATGAAGAAATGGTCCACATCCACGAGATAGAACATAATCTCCTACAGCGCGACCTGGTCGATCAAAATCTTGTCCAGAAATATTTAAAGCAATTCGAAATCCCTTTGGTAAAAGAATAGATTGAGGCCAAATTTCTATATCTAGTTCGTAAATTTTTTCTGGGCTCAACGGTTGTTTGTCATCATGAGTATGATAAGGACGCCAAGGAGTAGTTTTTTTCTGATCGAGTTTACGGTGTGATGCCCGCAGACAACCCTGTGCAAGAGGCGTTTTGGGATCGACTGTTCCTTGAAAGTAAACTTCTTTTCCTTTTGGTGAGAAGGCTTGCATAGTTACAAAGAGATCTGCATCTTTAGTAGATGAAGAGATGAAAAGCTTGGCAGCTAATGGTCCAGTTATTTCTGTTTCTTCTTTTAAAGGCGGAGATAAAATAGTTATTCCACGTGTTTTCGCGCGAAATGTTTTTGATCGATTTGATTTAGGAGCAGACCATTCAAGTTTTCCTTTTCCTCCAACGTTTAAAAATAATTTTTGCCACTTCGTGCTTTTTAATGGCCAACTACTTTCTTTCCGTAATGACACTTCTTGGGTAAATGGTTTGCGAAGATTTATCCAAACTTTCGGTTCTTTTTTCCAGCCATTCTTTTTACCCATAAGGTAATAGTCAAAAAAACGTTTTTGTAATTGCATGCCATACTCTAGATAAAACCATTCTTCGTGTCGTCCTGGATGACATTCCAGCCATTTTTCTTTTGATGCCGCTTGTGTAAAAGCTTCAAAATTACCACGTGGATGAAGACCAAAACCAGCCCAACTTGCAGCGCTTAGAAATGGAACTGTAACTTTAGACCAATCTGGAGAACGTGATTCGTACCAATCATCATCCATCTCCCGTACAAGAAAATTTTCAAGTGTATCTGATCGGTTCTCTTTTAATTTTTCTTCAGATAGATTTGCTGGACCAGTTGCCCTCGTTTTCATCCAATGATCTCTAGGACCCTTAGTATTTCCGTGTTGAACTGCTTCTACTTGTCTTGGGTACCAAATCTCCATAAATTTATTGGATAAGATTCCTCCGTGACGTGCCCAATCTCTGTAGTGATCTGCAGCTCCTTCCCACGGAATCATTGCAGTCAAATGTTCTGGTTGGAGTGCGGCAACTTGCCATTGATTAATTGCATAATAGCTGACGCCATTG
>CAYWAX010000238.1:0-2099 GCA_964456425.1 uncultured Nitrospinaceae bacterium
ACAACTCAGAGATCTAGGACTTTCTTAGTGTATCTATATCAATCTAAAGAAAAAATACTATGAATGACTTTTGTTCTGGATTTGTAGCTATCGTTGGCCTCCCTAATGTTGGTAAATCTACACTTTTGAATCAAATTCTCAATGAAAAATTAGGGATTGTCACTAGGAAGCCTGGAACTACAAGAACAAATATTCTTGGAATTTTAAATAAGCCAAATGGCCAAATTGTTTTTTACGATACTCCGGGAATTGAAAGAGCGAAAAGTAGACTAGATAAAATTTTGGTAGAAGAAGTGAAAAAGGCTTGTGCAAATGCTGACATTGTCCTTTACATGATTGATATAGCAAGTAATTTCAGTCAAGAAATCATTGAAGACTTTTTGTCGAATATGAATGTTCCTATAGTTTTAGTGCTCAATAAAATAGATAAATTTAAAGATAAAACGGTTCTTTTTGAAATAATGAATAATTTTTCAAAGATGACTAATGTTCATGAGATAGTTCCTATATCTGCGCAAAAGAATCAAAATGTCAGTAGGCTATTAGATGTCCTATTAAAGATGTTGCCTGTAGGGCCAGAACTTTATCCACCGGATATTCTTTCTGATTCTGACGATGTTTTTTTTGTGAGCGAATTAATAAGAGAGCAAGTGTATTTAAATTCGTATAAAGAGATTCCATATTCTTCTGCAGTTAGAGTTAATAGATTCGAAATGAACTCAAAGAAATCTTTGTATGAAGTAGAAGCTGTTATTTTTGTGGAAAAAGAAAGCCAAAAAGGAATTTTGATAGGGAAAAATGCTTCGAAAATAAAAATGATTGGGGAATCTTCTAGATTAGAGATAGAAAATTATTTAGATTCAAAGGTTTTCTTAGATTTGAAGGTTGGGGTAAAAGAAAACTGGAGACAAAAAGATTCGTCTCTTAATGAACTAGGATACTCTAATTAGGGAATTGTAAAAGATTTATCTAGTCTGGGATCTTGCTCTTTTCTTTCTTGCAGCAATTATCTTTCTTTTTCTTCGTACACTTGGCTTCTCGTAGTATTCTCTTTTCTTTATTTCTGTAAGAATACCTGATTTTTCGCACTGTTTCTTGAACTGTTTCAAAGCTTTATCTATTGAATCACCTTCAAGAACTCTTACTCCTGGCATATATAAATCCCTATCTATATCGTTAATATAATTTGCAATATGACAACAATGTGAATATCGTTTAATTTTATGGATCCGTCAAGTGATTTTTTTTAATTAGGGCTAAAAAATTGGGTATTTATAATTCAGAAGGGATTGTTCTTAATAAAATTCCTTTTTCTAATACGAGTTTAATAGTTTCCTATCTGACAGAAACGTATGGAAAAGTGAAATTAGTTTGTAGAGGTGTTAGAGGTTCTAAAAAAAAGTCTGGCGTGCATTTTGAACCTGGTTCGCTTGTTGAATTAGAATGGTTTAAGAAAGATAGTTCTGATTTAGGAACCTTAAGAAACTGTGACACTTTAAAAATTTTCAGACGTATTTGGGAAGATTATGATTCAATGCAGGCTGCTCTTCGAATGATAAAAACAATAGATCGACTCTTTTCTTCAAACGATGCTGAAACATTAAACTACAATATTTTCAAAAATGCTCTTAACTCTATAGAAGGTGGGTCTATTCCCAGGAATGTAGAATGTACATTTTTGCTAGGAGAAATTATCGCTTTGGGATTTACGCCTACTTTAAATTTTTGCGAAGAATGTATTTACGATAAAGGTAGGAATAAGGTTAATTTTGATATTGAGAATGGTGAACTTAGATGTTCAAACTGTAAATTGAAGACCACACATGGAGTGACATTATCTCAGGGGTCTATTTTGACAATAATTGAGACCTTTCGTGCGAATATAGAACGGATTCACGACATAAAAATTATTTCCCAGATACAAGAAGAGATTATTCGTTTAGGGTATTATTTTCTTTCGTATCACTGTGGTATCAAATTAAATACGATTATAGATAAGTAGGTTTAAATTATTTCTGGATTTTGAGGATAAAAAGAATTGATTAAAAAAAATATTAAAACTGTAACTGAGGAGGCAATTTCATCTTATGGTTTTAAGT
>CAYWAX010000239.1:0-2091 GCA_964456425.1 uncultured Nitrospinaceae bacterium
TGTGGAAAAGTGGATTGAATATGATTTTTGCTAATCCACTTACAGGTTTTGGCCCTGGGTTAGTAAAAAAGAATTATCATAAAAATATTTTTGTTGATCCCAAATTACCTTCTGTTAAAGACTCTGATGGAATTAAAGTGAATGTGCTTCCAAATGGTGTCAAAATAAAAAAATATCGTGGTCATTTACATAATAATTTTCTGCATTTATGTGTTGAAAGAGGTTTGCCGGCAGTAATTTCATGGTTTTTAATTTGGATTCTCTTTTTCTTTAAAGCTATAAGAAATTATCAGGAAAACAAAAAAAATCCAATTCTAAATTTATCTGCTGTTGCAGGTATAGTTTCTATTTCTGGTTTTATTACTTCAGGAATGTTTGAGTATAATTTTGGAGACTCTGAAGTTTCAATGCTTATGTTTTTTGCTCTTTCTCTTCCTTTTTTATGTCGTAAAAAAGTATAGTTAAATATTAAAAATTGAGAATTCTCCTTAGTAAAGAGATTTTTTGAATACTTTTTTTGGTCGTCAATGAAAGCATAGTAATTTCTTTTTTCTTAATTTGAATACTGATGTTTCCTATGATTTGTCCTTTTGTAATTGGAGCAGTCAATACGTCAGGTATTTTATTCTTTATTGATATTTTATTTGCATGTTCTCTTCTTATCAAAATCTTTTCTTTCCCAATAATATTTAGACCTACTGTTTTTTCAACGCCATCTATAATTCTTATTTTTTTTATTTTATTTCTCAATTTTTCTTTTACGTCTAGCCATATATAACGATTAAAACCCCAAGAAAGCAGTTTGCTTGTTTCTTTAAATCGAATCTTAGAATTTTTTGCACCGAAAACTATAGCGATAAGACGTAAATTTGATTTTTTAGCTGTAGCAACGATACTAAAACCAGCTCTCCTATAATAACCAGTCTTGAGACCGTCTAGACCTGGGAAACGTCCAATTAAACGATTTGTATTCGTAAGGATGAATTGATTTTTTCTAAATCCTTCATTCTTAATACTACTAAGTTTAGTTGTCATGGGAATCTTTAATAATTCTCTTGCTAAGATACCTGCATCTACTGCACTCATAAAGTTAGGAGTTTTTCCTCGTTTGGGTGGAAGACCGTTAACATTTATGAATTTTGTATTTTTCATTCCCAATGATTTAGCTGTGATATTCATTAAATCAATAAAGCCTTCCGAACTACCTGAAATATGTTCTGCCAATGCAAATGCTGCATCATTTGCGGAACTAATCATTATTGCTTTAAGAAGGTCTATAACTCTGAACTTTTCTCCTTCTGCTAAGTAGACTTGTTGTCCTCCTATTTTAGAAGCTCTTCTTGAAACAATAACTAACTCATTTAAATTTAATGTATTATTTTTTATTTCTTTTAAGGCAATATAAGAAGTCATCATTTTTACAATGGAGGCTGGAATTACTCTTTTATGTGCATTAAAAGATTTTAGAATTTTCCCAGTTTCAGCTTCGATAAGAAGAGCAGATTTGAAAGGAAATTCTCTACTTGTTTTTTTCTTTGTTCTAGCTTCTGTAAAAGAAGTAATTATTAATAAGAGAAATAGAATATATATGGCATATAGTAATTTAGAAATCATATTATGTGAGATTCCTGCTCTTACATTGTCGACTATTTTGATCGCAATTTGTAAAAAAAGGAAGGCGGTTAAATTATCATTAAATACATTATATATAACTTAACTTTTTGTCAAAAAAGGTGTCTGACTATTTATACTAAGATTTTCTTGAAGACATAACGCAACTTTGTTAGCATTAGAATTATAGTTAATGAAATTTATTTTTTACCCGAAAAAAGGAGTGTTTGCATGTTTAAAGGTTCTTATGTTGCTCTTGTGACTCCTTTTCACAATGGGACTATAGATGAGGACTCCTTAGAATCACTAGTCAATTTCCATCTAGAGAATAAAACTCATGGGATTGTTGCGTGTGGGACTACTGGGGAATCTGCTACCTTAACTCATCCCGAGCATGACCGTGTTATTGAACTTGTAGTGAAATATGTAGGTGGACGTATTCCTGTAATTGCAGGTTGTGGTTCTAACAGTACTGCCGAA
>CAYWAX010000240.1:0-2085 GCA_964456425.1 uncultured Nitrospinaceae bacterium
AATTGTATCGTTGAAAATTTCTTCCTTACTGATTTTTCAAATACTTCTTCAAAAACGCAAATGAGAGATGCCCAACGTAGTTCAAGAAAAGTCGGACATAATTTACATTCGGATTCAACTTACAATCAATATAATAAAGAAATTATTGAAGAAACAAAGAACAAAACTTTTTTTGCAAAAAATACACCTTTAGATTCTCTACTAGAAAAACATTCTATTAACCACGTCGATATAATGATACTTGACGTTGAAGGGGACGTTTTCGAAGTACTAAATGGATATGACCATAACTCGAAAATTATTGATTTTTTATTAGTTGAAGTTTGGAAAGATGATTTTCCATATTTTTTACAAATGGCTGAAGAAAAAAAATGGAAATATATTGGACCTTGGGGTGGTTCTGATCACCTTTTTAAGCTGAAATAAGATTTTTCTTACAAAAAACCTTTCTAATGCAGGGCAAGAAATGAAATTTGGAATTATGGCATGTGGCGGTGTTGGTGGATATTTTGGAGGTCTCCTTTCTGCTTCAGGAAACGAGACTCATTTTGTAGCACGCGGAAAACATCTCGAGTCTATGAGTAAAAATGGTTTGCAGATAAAATGTATCGAACCCAAGGATTTTATAATTAAAAATGCCTCCTTTACGGAAGATCCCAAAAAAATTGGTACTTGTGACGTAATTCTTTTTTGTGTGAAAACTATATCTAACAAATCTTTAATTCCTGCAATAGAACCGATGGTAGGAAAGAATACAACTATAATTAATCTGCAAAATGGAGTAGATAATGAGAAACAACTTGCCGATTTCTATGGTAAAGAAAAAATTATGGGGGGTGCTGCGTATATTTTCACTTCTGTGACTAGTCCAGGAGTAATTTCTCAGATTGGAGGTCCCAGAAAATTAGTTTTTGGGGAGTTAGATGGTGTTCATACCGAAAGATCCGAAAAAATACTAAATGTTATGAGAAAGGCAAAAATCAATGCATTTCTTTCTCAAAATATTCTAAAAGAATTATGGACGAAATTTATTTTTATTTGCGCTGTTGGGGGTATGACGGCCTTAACTCGCTCCTCAATTGGAGAGATTATGAAATATGAAGGTACAAAAATTATGACTCGATCTATGATGAGAGAAGTCTATAATATTTCAAAAACAGAAGGAATAAATCTTCCTATAGGAACAGATGAAGATAGGTTTGATTTTATTCAGGAACAAGATCCATCGAGTAAAGGGAGCCTATGCCATGACTTAGAGGCAGGAAAGAAAACAGAGATAGATTCTCTTTGTGGATTTATTTCTAAATTGGGAAAAAAACATGGGATTTCAACTCCTACAAATGATTTTGTTTATCATGCAATTAAATTTCAGGAATCCAAAGAGTATAGGTAATCAAAACAAAACATAGTTATTCACTAGAATTTCTTATCTTAATTTGAATATAATAATTTAAACAAAATTTCTAATTAAATTATCTGTTTTTAAAATTGTTCTTATTTCCTTTTCAAGGATTTTCGCATGAAAAAATCAGGCTCTAAAAAAAACAAAATTCAGTATTGGCTAATGAAAAGCGAACCAGAATCCTATTCCTTCGATGATTTACTTTCTGAATCAAGTAATCAAGCTTGTTGGGATGGGGTACGAAATTATCAAGCTCGAAATCTAATGATGACCATGAAGATAGGAGATCAAGCCTTTTTCTATCATTCAAACTGTAAACCTCCACATATTATTGGAATTGTAGAAATAGTTCGTGAATCATATCCGGATCATACAGCTCTAGACAAAAAATCTATTTATTACGATCCAAAAGCATCTAAAGAAAATCCAAGGTGGTTTATGGTAGACGTAAAACCGAAAAAGAGACTAAAAAATATTGTCACCTTAGAAGAACTCAAATCAAATACTAAATTAAAAGATATGCGTGTGACTCAGAAAGGACAAAGATTAAGTGTACAGCCAGTAGAGAAAAAGGAATTTGATGAAGTTATTAAAATGTCAATTTAATAGAGAATACTTTCAACTAATGCTTTAAGGAGGAATGATATGTCTGGAAAGATTGCAAAATATCGTTTTTTATTGGT
>CAYWAX010000241.1:0-2066 GCA_964456425.1 uncultured Nitrospinaceae bacterium
TTATCCGAAAGTTTCCTATCAAGATGGACTTCCATGTTACCAGTACCTTTAAATTCTTCAAAAATAACGTCGTCCATTCTGCTCCCTGTTTCAACAAGCGCTGTAGCTAAAATTGTAAGACTCCCACCTTCCTCAAGATTTCTTGCAGCTCCAAAGAAACGTTTTGGTCTTTGAAGAGCATTTGAATCGACTCCACCTGACAACACTTTTCCACTAGGAGAGATAATTGTATTATGAGCTCTAGCAAGTCTGGTTATTGAATCAAGTAAAATAACAACATCTTTCTTATGCTCAACAAGTCGCTTCGCCTTTTCAATAACCATGTCAGCAACCTGCACATGACGTGAAGCAGGCTCATCAAAAGTAGAACTAATCACTTCACCCCTAACAGATCTTTCCATGTCCGTTACTTCCTCAGGTCTTTCATCAATCAACAAAACCATAAGATGAACATCCGGATAATTGTCAGCTATGCTTTTAGCTATTGATTGCAACATCATAGTTTTACCAGTTCTAGGAGCGGCAACAATCAAACCACGCTGTCCAAAACCGATTGGGGTCATAAGATCCATAATTCTAGAATTAATAGAACCGCCTGGAACTTCAAGAACAGCCCTTCTATCAGGATATAGTGGAGTTAAATTATCAAATAAAATTTTCTGAGTTGCATTTTCCGATGATTCGAAATTTACTTTTTCTACCCTAAGAAGAGCAAAATAACGTTCGCCTTCTTTTGGCTGACGAATTTCTCCAGTTACTGAGTCTCCAGTCCTAAGATCAAAACGCCTTATTTGACTAGGAGAAACATAAATATCATCTGGACCAGGAAGATAGTTGTAGGATGGAGAACGAAGAAATCCGAATCCATCAGGGAGAATTTCGAGTACACCTTCTCCTGTAATTTTTCCACCATCTCTATTCTCTTCAGATTGTGCTTCTAAAATTTTAAAAATAAGATCCTGTTTTTTTAATCCACTTGAACCCTCTATACCCAATTCCTTAAATATAGCGTTTAATTCCAAGATAGTCTTTTTCTTTAACTGTCCAAGATGAAGAACTCTTTGTTTTTTTGAGGTTGGAGCTTTTGTTACTGGTTGCATTAACTATCATCTCCCTATTAAAAAGTAATTAAACCAAGAAGTTACGTAATATTAGAAATTAAAAAAATAAAGAAATTTGAGATTTATACAGAACCATCCCCGAAACATAAGGAAACATGAAAAGATCCTCAAACTAATAAAATACAGGACCCTTAATAAAAAAAATTGATTCAAAAAAGATAAGAAGGAACAGGGCGTAGCGGACTATTTTATTTACACGCTCCTAATACCAACGATATTTTGTGAAGCTATCAAAATTAAAAATTGTTGTCAACATTATAATTCAACCATAGAAAACAATTTATTAACAAGAAGTGATACTTGTGATTTGATAAAATCCACATCGCCAGAGTTATCTAACACCCAATCTGCGTACTGAGTTTTCTTTTCCATCGACATTTGTGAATTTAATCTTGCTTTAATGCCACTTTCTAAAAGATTATTTCTCTTCTCCAATCGTTCATATTGATTCTTTTCGGAACATTTAACTACAACTATAAAATCAAAATTTTCATACCCTCCTGACTCGATCATTAAAGCAGCTTCTATAACTGCTATTTTCGATTCTCCTTCCATACGTTTTTTTTTAAGCCAATTTTTTTGTTCTTTTTGTATCTTTGGATGCATTATATCGTTTAATATTTCTCTTTGTACCGGATCAGAAAAAATAATCTCTCCCAACTTTGTTCTATTTAAATTTCCTGATTTATCCAAAATACTATCACCAAATTCCATCACAATTTCAGACAAAGTTTGCGAACCAACACTCACAAGATCTCTAGAAATTTGATCTGCGTCTAACACAGGAATACCTTTAGACTTAAAAATTTGCGCTACAGTCGACTTACCAGAAGCAATTCCTCCTGTTAAGCCAACTGAAATAAAATTTGACATTAATAAAAAGGAATATCAAGAAAAGAGATTTTATAAACCACGACGATTACTTTCCTGCTCATAATGCTTCCA
>CAYWAX010000242.1:0-2031 GCA_964456425.1 uncultured Nitrospinaceae bacterium
CCATTTAGTTCCTTAAATTAAAAAATTGATAATCATAAAACTCTCTAATCACAAATCCCTTCGATTAGATGCACCGCTAATTCTGAGCCTCTATGAAAAAGATCTAAATCAAGGTTTTCATCTGGGCCATGGGAATTTGTATCCGCATTCGCCAAAGGAAACCAAACAGAAGGGATTTTCATTTCTTTTGTAAAAAGAACGTCTGGCACACTACCACCAAAATTCGGATAAACTAATGTTTCCTTACTACAAGACAAAAGAGTTTGAACTATTTTTTTTACAAAAGGGTTATCTCCTGGAGTTTTGCTAGGTTGGAAAACTGCCATTTTTTTAACATCAATATCATCAAAACCATTTGCCGCTAAAAACTCGCATAAATCCTCAAAAATAGAGTCTGGATTCTGGTTAACAACCAACCTGAAATCTAATTTAGCAACCGCTACTCCAGGAACTATTGTTTTCATCCCATCCTGTGAATATCCTCCTTGAAAACCACAAATATTCAAATTTGGTTTTGTAAGTGTTGACTCATAAAATGAGTCAACTTCAGAAATTCTATCAACATTCTTTCCAAGAACAATTTCAAGTTCTGATTTAGGATTTGGAATATTATTTAGAATATCAATATCCGCTTGACCTAAAGGAAGAACTTGATCATAAAAACCTGGAACTAGAACTTCCCCATTTTCAGGGTCCCTAAGAGTTCTAATTGCATCCAATAATCTCCAAAAGGGACTTACGAGAGCACCTCCATACGTACCAGAATGGAGATCTTTATTGACTCCATTATGTCTCAGTTCAACATAAAGGAGTCCTCGGCAACCAAGAGCTAACGTTGGACATCCCGAAGGATGGATTGAACCATCTGAAGAACAAGCAATATCGGCTTTTAAGAGTTTTTTGTTATCGGCAACGAATTTTCCAAGATTTGGAGAGCCCATTTCTTCTTCTCCTTCTATCAAAAATTTAATATTGATAGGTAATTCCTCTCCTACTTCTCTATAAGCTCTTACAGCTAATATTTGAGCAAGATGTTGCCCCTTATTATCCCCTGAACCTCTTGCATATATCCTTCCATCCTTTAGTACAGGATCAAACGGATCATTCGACCAACCTTCTGAAATTTCTGCAGGTTGAACATCATAATGTCCGTAAATCAATAAAGTTGGAAGATTTTTATCTCTTAAAATTTCTCCATAAACAACAGGAATTCCATCGGTAGGAAGTATGCTAGTCTCAATTCCAGATTCATTCATAAGTTTTGATAGAAATTTAGCTGATTTTTCGACCCCAGGGTGATTAGTTGTGCTGATCGAAGGAAATTTAAGGTAATCCACTAACATCGAAACTGCATTATTCTGATTTTCTCTTAAAAACTCTATAATTTTAGACATTCATACCCCAAAGACGTTTATTAAATAGAAAAATATTCCAATAATATATCTGCAATCTTTCCATAAATAAAAAAACAAATCACTCTATTCACTGAAATACCATACATGTTATAAATATCTGGTAATTTATATATAACATGGAGAAAACTTTGTTATCGGAATCTGAAGTTACTGATTTGCGTGAGAAGTACTATAACGCCACTGTTACAGAAATAATTGTTCAACATGATACATTGGCATGTTTTCGTATCAAACCAGATTTTTCTTTTCCTGAATTCGAATCTGGTCAATATACCACTCTAGGCCTTGGATACTGGGAATCAAGACGAAAAGACGCGATACCAGAAATCGGTCTTGCAGAAAAAAAACTTTCTAGACTTGTAAGAAGAGCCTATTCAGTATCACATCCAATTACTGACTCCAATGAAAATCTTTTTGAATCGAAAAAAATAGATTTTCTAGAATTTTATATAGTTATGGTTATTGGTAATGATGACGAAGAAGCTCCCGCTCTTACTCCTCGTCTATTCATGCTTAAAAAAGGTGACCGTCTTCATCTGGGTGAAAAATTTACAGGTGATTATACTATAGGTTGCATGGAAGAAATTACTCAAAAAAATGTCTCTTTAGTAGTTTT
>CAYWAX010000243.1:0-2029 GCA_964456425.1 uncultured Nitrospinaceae bacterium
TAGACCTTTCGGTAATGAAACTTCAAAAGAACCTGAACTAAAAGTTGCACTAGATCTAAAAATCAAACTTCCGGAACTAGAAAAAGAACCAGAAATAATATTCATGGTTGGTTGACCAAAAAAAGTTGCTACAAACTGGTTTGTTGGCTTTCTATAAATCTCTAAAGGAGTTCCAACTTGTTGAACGTGCCCTTTTTCCATAACCATGATTCTATCTGCCATGGTCATCGCTTCAGCTTGATCATGAGTGACATATAGGAAAGTAGATTTTAATTCTTCGTGAAGTCGTTTGAGTTCGGTGCGCATTTCAATTCTTAATTTGGCATCTAAGCTAGAGAGCGGCTCATCCATTAATAAAACCTCGGGTTTATTTACGATAGTACGTGCTAAAGCAACCCTTTGAGCCTCACCCCCCGAACACTGGGAAGGCTTCTTTTCAAGCAAATGAACAATTTTCATTGTTTCAGCAACTTTTTTTACTCTTTCTTGTACTTCATGTTCTTGGACTCTCTCAACATTTAGCCCGAATGCTATATTTTTGGAAACGGTCATATGAGGGAATAAAGCCAGATCTTGAAAAACCATACCTAGACCACGCTCTCCGGGTTCTAGATCATTTATTACACGATCTCCAATCATCAAAGTTCCGCTTGTAGGATTTTCAAAACCTGAAATCATATTAAGAGTGGTTGTTTTACCGCAGCCAGACGGACCAACCAGAACCATAAATTCGCCATCCTGAACTTGCAAGTCTACGCCCGCAACCGCAGTAATATTTTCCCCAAACTTTTTTACTAGATTTTTCAGATTGATTGATGCCAATATTTACTCCCTTCAAATAAGACTAAAAGAAGAAGTAAACCAAGAAAACGTAGGCACAAATAACGAGGTCTTAAAATTCCCGAAGCGCACACGTTCCCCAAAACAAAGCAACGAGTAATCTTAGAAACTATTAGATCTATCCGTTCAAACAACTAAATGTATAAATTTAGGATTAATTGTAATTATACTGGAGAGCCATGGATAGTCAAGTTAGTTGAAAAGTCGACCGATTAATCTTTTGGTTTTAACGAATTACTCTTAATGATAAAAAAAATTATTCCCATAACATTTCTAAGAACAGTTTAATTGTTTTCCTAGATAAACTCCGATTTCTCTTATAAGAAACATGCGCACTAAAATCTGCATTTTTTGACAATTCAATGGACCACAACGGTTCTATTCTATTCGGAATCATGGAATATCGAATATCTATAATTCGATTATTGTTTTTTTTGTCTTGGGCAAGATATCCATTACTAAACCACCGAAAACGTTCTATATCTTTCGACTGCTGAGAATTCTTTTTCAACCAAAGAAAACTAGATTTTAAATTTAGTTTTGCAATTGAATCACCTGGAAATATTTTTGGAGAAAGTCCAGTTCTCACTGCATCAACATAATATCTTCCAGAATTCTCATAAATCGTTTTCCATAAAAAGATATTTCCTATGCTAGGTTTCGCTTCGACTTGAACCGGGAAATGACCTCTTCGAGTTGCAATCTCTTTACCCATATCAATTGCAGCATTTCTAAAAAAAATACCCAATGCTAAATATAAAATAGCCCATACGAGAGCAATTCGCGAAAATTTTCGTTTGTTTTTCAAAAAAGCAGTGAACAAAAAAATAAAAATAGGAATTGTGAACAACGGATCTATGATTGAAATATTATTCCACGAAATCCGCTCATAACTAAAAGGCCAGAATAGCAAAGTACCGTAGCTAGTACATGCATCTAAAAGGGCATGCGTTCCATATCCTAACAAACAATAAAAGTAAGTTTGTCTGAATGAGCAATTTTGTCTTCTTCCCAAAATGAAAAAAAAGAGAATCGAACATATCAATCCACCAAAAGGAATAAAGATCAGTGAATGTGTAAATTGCCTATGAAATTCGAGAAATAATAGGGGATCTTCGGAGGATCTAATAAAAATATCAAAATTTGGAAACATACCCGAAAAAAAACCGAAAATGCCTGCTAAGCGAAC
>CAYWAX010000244.1:0-1959 GCA_964456425.1 uncultured Nitrospinaceae bacterium
TAAAATAGAGAGATAAGGTAGATTTACACTGTTCTTAAAAAAACACTTCTCTTTAATTGCCCAAGTGGTGGAATTGGTAGACACGCTAGCTTGAGGGGCTAGTGGAGGAAACTCCGTGTCGGTTCGAGTCCGGCCTTGGGCACCAAAATATAGCTTCTCTAATTAATTCAAAAATAAAATTTCTACGATTAAGGATTCAGTTTCTTCTTTAACCAATCTGAAATATAAGTTACTCCTAATGAGAGATTATCTCTTTGACAATGTTGCGAACCACCTTCTTCCACAGAGAAAATCTTAAGAGTTTTATCTTTTGAACCAACAGCTTTATAAAGTAATTTTGCATCACGGGTTGAGACCTGTTTATCATCAATTCCATGAGTTAATAGAAAAGGACATTTCATATTCTGAACTACCCCATCTAGCCTGAAACCTTCGAGTTTTTTAAAAGTATCTTCATAATTTTTTGTATTAAAAACCCACAGTATATGATGCCCTGGAACTGATAGTTCAGTTTTCATCGAAGCAGCAACACGTTTTTTCCATTGAGCGTGATAATCCCAACAAGCACCCCAAGCAACGCATGCCTTAAATCTTTTTTCGATACTAGCTATTCTAGGAGCATAGTAACCACCTAAACTTATAGCTACGACACCTACTTTTTTTGAATTTACATCATTTCGGGATTCTAAATAATCCATAGCAGCTGAACCGGCTACTTCGTAATCATATCTCAGATATTGTTTTCTAAATCGAATAGCTTCCCCAGTCCCAGGACCATCCATCACAAGACAGCTCATCCCTCTTCTTACTATTTCTTCGACACCTCTACAATATTGTATCTCTTTTGTTATATCTAATCCGTCAAAATATACTACGACAGGGGGTTTTGATTTTTTAGTATTTTCTGCGTGAACAAAATATCCTGGCAAAGAGGTTCCATTTTCGAAAGGAACTTCTACAGGTTCAATTTTAGGTCTATCAGTCAATCTGGCAAAACGTTTAAAACTATCCAAAGCAAGCTTGTAAGCTGCTTTTGCTTTTGCATCTTTTGGAGTTCTATATCTTTCTCCGATCTGATAATACATGGCAGCACGTTTATAATGATAAGAAGCCGAAAAATTATTTTTTTTTCGCTCTTCTGAAATAGCTAATTTTCTAACTTTGTCAGCCATTTTTATCCACTCACGAAACCAGAGGGCATCATTTCCAACGTCTTTCTTTAGTTTTCTTCCTACTTGATCCACTTCTCCAATATCCGCACCTCCCCAAGGAGCTACAGACAAACAATTCACAAGACCGGAAGACCATCTGTAGTCATCAGGAAAATAAGTAAACCATCTATTATTGGCTGGGGCTTCTGACATTTTAGAGTTCTCCTATGGCGAAAATTAAGCCTTTTTCCCAGACTCTTTTTTAAGAGCGGGAACAACTTCTTCTGAAAAAAGACGCATACTTTGTAAAGTAGTGGAATAAGGCATTCCAATCCAACTTGTCCTAATAATTAAGTGATTTACCCCCATCTGTAAATATGGGAGTAGTCCTTCATAACACTCTTCAGGCGAACCTAATATAAAACGATCCTTCAATAGTTCTTCAAAAGGTAAATCTTTCCACGAAACTTCGTCTTCTGGTAGAGCTTTGTCTTGCCCTGTTCTTGCATAATCTGCATATTTCACTTCCAAGAAAGGTCTTGCCATTTCTAAAGCTGTTTTCTTATCCTTAGCACAAAATACTTCTTTCATACATGGCAGTTCTTTTGGAAAAGGTTTCCCTAAACTATTAAGTTCAGACCTATATAAATCCATTTGTCTATTAATAGTTTGAGTAGTCGCATGAGGGTTAATAAATAGAGTATCTCCTAGATGTGCAGCTCTTTTGACTGCAGGATCACTATTTGCTGCGAACCAAATAGGAGGATACGGCTTTTGAATAGGTCTCATGTTCAACTTAACTTTATCA
>CAYWAX010000245.1:0-1904 GCA_964456425.1 uncultured Nitrospinaceae bacterium
GAACTTATTCAAGCACTTCAAACTAAGGAAATTAAAATGGCTGGTTTAGATGTTTATGAGATAGAACCTCTGCCCAGTTCAAGTCCACTAATAAAATTAGATAACGTAGTATTACTCCCTCACACTGGCGCAGGATCGAACAAACATTGGGATACAGATATTCCATCATCTCTTAAAAAAATTAAAGATTTTTTTGAAAGTTAAAAATTTTCGAACTTTAATCTTTCTTTTTATATTCAATTAATTCAATAGCTAATCCGCCAGTTGTTTCTCTGTCAGTAAAGGTTATATAACCACCTCGAGAACCATATCTTGGAGGTTCAACTGAAAATGAAACTCCCTTAGACTTCCATTCTTCCATCGTAGACTCAAGATCTTCAACTTCAAAACAAATATGATGAAATCCTTCTCCATGACTCCTAATAAATTCATTAATAGATGCATCTGGATTGTCAACTTCTACCAGCTCAATGACCCCATTTTTGGTCTCATAAAAATCTAGTTTAGAGGTAGCTTCTTCTCTTTCATAAACAATTCTTTCAATGAAATTAAAACCTAATAAATCATTCATCAACATTTTTTTTCCATCTGTATCTTTTACAGCATATCCAATATGATCTATGTCAAGCATAAGTATCTCCCAATAAAAAAAAATGAAATGCAAATTTGATTCTGGGCTTAATTATGAAAATATTCACTCTATATATAATTGATAATTAGAAAATAATTTTGATTTTAAGAAAAGTGGCTTAGTGTGAAAAATTTCCTATACATTTTAAATATTACCTTGCCAGTCATCCTTCTTCTAGCGATTGGGTTTTTATACGGATCTAAAAAAAAGATTAATCCTAAAACACTGACCGACATAGTTTTATTTCTTCTGGCACCAGCTTTGATTTTCCATACTCTTTCTACTCGAAACCTTAATATTCAAAATATTTTTGAAATATGTTTTTTTTCGCTTTCCATACTTTTAATACCTGGATTGATCGCCACATTAATAAAAAAGATTTTGAAAATAAAAACTACAGTTTTTGTTCCAACAATAATGATCATGAATTCAGTCTCGCTTCCATTTCCTCTAGCCTTTTTAGCTTTTGGAGAAGAAGGACTTTCCCAGGTAGTGCTCTTATCAATTCCACAAATTTTTATAACTTTTACTATTGGTATTATTATCTATGGAGGAAGATCAAATCTCAAAGAACCATTAAGAATGCCTGTTTTATACGCATCTATAATTGGAATCTTGATTGCAATTTTCAAATTTCCAGTACCCGTATTTATTGAAAAATTTGCACAAATGACAGGACGTGGCATGTTTCCTTTGGAGCTTTTTGCTTTAGGATACAGACTCCGTGATATAAGAATTTCAGACTTTAAAATTAGTTTGTTTGTTTCGTTTCTTCGATTTGCGATAGGATTTGCTACAGCATACTTCCTAACAGAATTCTTTTCCATGAATAAGATATTAAGAGCATGTATTTTTTTAGTTTCATGCAGCCCACCTGCTGTTCTAAACTACGTTTTTGCAGAACGGTACACTGAAGAAGGAAGAATTGCAGCATCGATAGTCTTTATTGGAACAGTTTTTAGCTTAATTACTACACCTTTACTAATTTTATACCTAAGTCTTACTTGATCTTTGTTTTAAGGAAATTTCTAATAGTGTCGGAAAAAAAATAGAATACCAAAATAATAATTAGAGATATAATTAATAGAGATACAAAAACTGTATATTCTTCATTATAGAAACTTGCACCTTGAAAACTCAACATTATGGTTCCGGGTATTCTACCTATAAATGCCAAAAGAGTAAAAATAACTGTATTCATTGGACTGATTCCAAGCAAAAAACACATTATATCTTTTGGGAAACCAGGAATTAAGAAAAGAATTAATACTAC
>CAYWAX010000246.1:0-1889 GCA_964456425.1 uncultured Nitrospinaceae bacterium
GGTTAATGTTGTAACCTCCCTCATGAATTCTTCTCATGTAGGGAGGAAGACGAAATACTCCATGTCCATGCATTCCTCTCAAATCTGCATCTATCATTCTGTGCGAGATAATTTCAGCATCATCTTCCGGAATAAACTGTGATATAAGAGTTTGTCTGATGAAGTTTATTAATTCGTCAACATCGTATTTTAGATTCATGTATACTCCGTTTCTTGGAAAAGAGATTCTTAAAAAATAGCTATAGGAGACAGTTCTAAATGCAAAAATTTCTGAATGTAATATTGTTTTTATCCATCATATTTATCTCTTCTACAGCTTTTGGGGAGAAACTCACTAATTCTATCTCAAAAAAAGATTTACATGAAATTATTAAAACGTATTTAATTGAAAACCCAGAAGTTGTTGAGCGAGCACTTTTATCCCTAAAAGAAAAAAGAGATAAGGAAAAAGACCGTTTAGTCAGCAAGAAAATCCAAAGTAAGAGCAAAGAAATCTTTTATGATTCTCGGAGTCCTGTGAGTGGCAATCCAGACGGAAAGATAGTCATTGCTGAATACTTTGATTATAGATGCGGGTATTGCAGGGCATCTTATTCTATATTGAAAAAAATTTTAAAAGAGAATAAAGAAGTAAAAGTGGTGCATAAGGAACTTCCGATTTTAGGTAAACTTTCTTTACTTGCATCTAAAGCTGCCTTAGCTTCTCATTTGCAGGGAAAATATAAGACCTTACATGCGAAATTGATGGAAAAAAAATTCCAAGATCTTGATCAAATATTTTTGTTAGCTAAAGAATCAGGACTGAATATAGAACAACTAAAAAAAGATATGAATTCTCAAAAGATTCAGGATACTATTCTCAAAACAAGAAAACTCGCAATTTTTATTGGAGTTCGCTCTACGCCAACCTATATTATAGGAAATAAGATTTATCCCGGGGCCCTAAATGTAGAGCAATTGAAAACAATAATTTCAAAAAGCAGTAAAAAATAAAATTAAAGGAAATTTAATACTATGAATGACCTTCTTTTGTCAGGGAAAGTGATTTTAGTAACAGGAGGTAGTAAGGGAATTGGATATACTATTGCAGAAACGTTAGCAATGTCTGGAGCCAAAGTCATTATTTGTAATCGTAATCAAAAAGAAGGAAATGAATCTGCCAATTCGATTAAGGAAAAAGGTTTTGACGTTGAATTCAAGAGCATGGATTTATCTATGCCGTCTTCTATCAAAGAAGTAGTGGAAAGTGTGAACTTAGAGAATGGAAGGATAGATTCCGCTATTAATAGCGGTGGTCATCTTATTGTAAAGCCTGCTTTAGAATATGAAGTAGAAGAAATTGAAAGTCTACTTCATATTAATCTTAGAGGAGCATTTGTATTTGCACAAGAAATAGCAAAAGCGATGATTCCTAACAAAGCGGGAAAATTGATTTTTATTTCTTCTATGCTAGCGGAAAGAGCAGTTCCAAATCAGGCTGCTTACATTGCTACAAAAGGAGGAATCGCAGCTTTAACTAGGGCACTTTCAATAGAATGGGCAGAATATAATATCCAAGTAAATGCAATTGCTCCTCAGCTTACACGAACTCCTATGACGGAGGGTTTATTTTCTGATTCTGAGAAAATGAAGAATGTGATAGATAGAACACCTGCGGGAAGAGCAGGGGAACCCTCTGATGTAGCCGGTCTAGCGAAATTTTTATGTTCAGAAGAATCGGATTATTTAACCGGTCAACATATCTGCGTAGATGGAGGAAGAAGCGCTATAGGGTAAAAAAATAGCCCTACCAAAATAAGATAGGGCTATTTTATTTTAATCAATATCTTCTAATTTACTTCTTTTTCACTCCGATGCTAGCAAGAATTTTTCCAAATGCTGCGTGTTCA
>CAYWAX010000247.1:0-1866 GCA_964456425.1 uncultured Nitrospinaceae bacterium
CAGGAAATACAGCTAACGATGTAGCTGAAAAGTTTTGGGGAGTGCTGGATAAATATAATATAAAAAAAGAATCTAGAACTGGTTATTCAATTGGAATTGGTTACCCTCCTGATTGGGGTGAACATACTTTAAATATTTACAAAGGAGATATGACTGTCTTACAACCAAATGTATGTTTTCATATGATTGCAGTAATGCAATTTGGAGAATGGGGAGTAGAAGCCTCAGAATCTGTTAGAGTTACTGAAAGTGGAAGTGAATTATTCTGCAATTATTCTAGAGATTTACATATAAAATAATAAAACTTGATAAAATTCTCTACAAATGTTTTAAATCCTCATGTCAAAGAACCAACAATTTGTTAGATTTGATAAAGTTGATAAAAGTTATGATGGAAAAGTCTTAGTTGTTAAAGACTTAAATTTAGACATTGCCGAGGGTGAATTTGTAACTATGTTGGGACCATCTGGTTCTGGAAAAACAACTTGCTTAATGATGTTGGCAGGCTTTGAAACTCCAACTAATGGAGAAATTTATTTAGATAAAAATCCAATTTCAAATATTCCTCCACATAAAAGAGGAATTGGAATGGTATTTCAAAACTATGCATTATTTCCTCATATGACAGTTTATGAAAATTTAGCTTTTCCATTGAGAGTTAGAAAAATTTCAAAAGAAGAGATAGATAAAAAAGTTGATAAAGCTTTATCAATGGTTTCATTGTCAGGATTTGAAAATAGAATGCCAGGACAATTATCAGGTGGGCAACAACAAAGAGTTGCAGTTGCGAGAGCTTTGGTGTTTGATCCACAAGTAGTTCTTATGGATGAACCATTAGGAGCTTTAGACAAAAATTTAAGAGAAAGTATGCAGTACGAAATTAAACATATTCATGAAAGTATTGGTGTAACAGTAGTTTATGTTACTCATGATCAAGGCGAAGCACTTACGATGTCAAATCGTATTGCAGTATTTAATGATGGTAAAGTTCAACAGCTATCAAGTCCAGATGAACTTTATGAAAAACCAGTAAATTCTTTTGTTGCAGAATTTATTGGGGAGAACAATAGATTTTCGGGTGAAGTTACAGATATTTCAAAAGAAAAATGTAAAGTTAAATTAGAATCTGGTACGGAGATATTTGCAAACCCAATTAGAGTGAAATCTAAAGGTGAAAAAACTATTGTTTCCTTAAGACCTGAAAGAGCAATAATAAACCCAGAAGATAAAATGGAAAACAAACATAAAGGCAAAATAGAAGAAGTGATTTATCATGGTGATCACACTAGAGTTAGATTGAATTTACTGGGTAATAAAGATTTCATACTTAAAGTTCCTAATAGCTCAGTAAGAATGGATATAAAAGTTGGTAACGAAATTAGCATTGGCTGGAACAGCGAAGACTCGAGAGCTTTAGACCCAAAATAAACTTATTTAATAAAATAGTTAATAAATTAGGGATAATTATTAGTTGTATTAAGAATCATTCTAAAAATGAGCTGTTGACTCCATTTTTTATCCTTGTTGTAATCCTTTTTTTATAAAAAAACGTTTAAACGGAGGATAAATGAAAAAATTAAGTAAATTGTTACTTGCTCTTTCTTTTGCTCTTTCTATAACTTCTTCAGCATTTGCAGTTACTATTGCATCTTGGGGTGGAGCTTATACAGAGTCTCAAAAGTTAGGGTACGGTGATCCTACTGCCGCAAAATTAGGCATAGAAATTAACTGGGTAGATTACTCAGGTGGATTATCGGAAATTAAAGCACAAAAAGAAGCTGGTGCAATTGTATGGGATATAATCGACGTATTTGCATTTGATACAATCAATGGATGTGACGAAGGTATATTTGTTGAATTTGATTT
>CAYWAX010000248.1:0-1807 GCA_964456425.1 uncultured Nitrospinaceae bacterium
TCTACTTTTTGCTTGTCGCGCCTTTGTCGCTTTTGCCTTAAACCTACGAATAAAACGTTCAAGTTCAGCAATTCTGCGTCCTTGCTTCAAAGCCTGTTTTTCTATATGGGCGATATTCTCCTCGCGTTGCTCTAGATATCTATCAAAATCCCCTACATACCGAGTCAACTTGTAATTTTCCAACTCAATAATAACTTTCGCAATACGATTCAAAAAATGACGATCATGAGAGATGACAACTACAGCACCCTGAAACTGAGAAAGAAATTTTTCCAACCAGGAGACTGACTCAACATCCAAATGGTTTGTCGGCTCATCAAGTAGAAGCAGATCTGGATTAGAAAACAAGATACGAGCAAGTGATACCCTCATCTTCCAACCACCAGAAAAATTAGTCAAAGGTTGTGAAATTTCATCTATATTAAAACCAAGACCCATCAGAATAGAAGATGCTCTAGAATCTGCTTTGAAATCTCCTAAAAGTTCTAAAGATTGATCGATTTCTCCAATTTGCATACTTAATTTTTCTTGTGTTCCCTTTTCATTCACAAGTGCTATTTTTTCATATAAAGATTCTTTTTTTTCACGCAATTCAACTAATTTATCATTTCCCTTTAGTACTTCCTCTAAGAGCGTATTGTTTGAAGTTTCCAATTCCTGCTTTAGAACCCCCATGGAAAGCCCTTTTTGTATAGAAATCGAACCTGAATCTACTCCTTCCAATCTCTCAATGATCTTGAATACCGTTGTCTTTCCGACTCCGTTTGAGCCTATAAGACCAACTCGCTCTCTTGGCAGAATCACAAGATCACTTTTTTCCAAAATGATTTGCCCGCCAAATTGTTTATTTACTTTTTCAAACCGAATCATAAAATTCCAAAAAATTAAATTTACAAAACTTTTGGAACAACATTTAACACATAGTAACTTTACATTCCATCAAATTGCTGTATAAAAAAAGGTCCATTTTTATTCAACTCAAAAATGAGGAGTTACAATGGCGAGCTTTGATATTGTCTCTCAAATAGATCTAAATGAAGTAGATAACGCTATTAACGGAATTACAAGAGAAATCAAGCAAAGATACGATCTCAAAGGAAGTAAATGTGCCGTAGAAAGGAAAGAACAAACTGTAGTAATTAATGCCGATGACGATTTTAAGCTTAAACAGGTAATCGAACTCATAGCTACTTATTTTCAAAGAAGAAAAATAGATGCAAGAATGCTGAAATATAATAATCCAGAGAGCGCCTCCGGTGGTTCTATTCGTCAGGAAGCAACAATCCGAGACGGAATTGATCAAGAAACTGCCAGGCAAATTGTAAAAGAAGTAAAAGCGACAAAAACGAAAGTTCAAATAGCAATACAAGGAAATGAACTCCGAGTGTCTGGAAAAAAGAGAGACGATTTACAAAATATCATCGCATTCTGCAAAGAAATAAAGGGAATAGAACAACCACTACAGTTTATTAATTTCAGAGACTAAGAAATTAAGACTTCGAAGAATAAAATCATAGAAAGTATTCTCAAAATTGCTTTCTTAATTTGCCCGCCCCCACTTCTGCAATAGGAGAATTATGGAACCTATATATAAACTCAAAAGTACCAGACCAAAAGAAGATATTGATATTCGTCAGATGGTTATTGATGTTTTCCAGAAAATTTGTGAACTAGAAGATGAGATGAATGACCGTAAACTAGAAGAAGATGCGTATATCGTCTACATGCGTAATGCCAGGAGAAAAGTAGAAGAACATATCCTGTATTTAAAAGAACAGTTAGAAGAAGGAATCAAGAGATTGCCAAA
>CAYWAX010000249.1:0-1764 GCA_964456425.1 uncultured Nitrospinaceae bacterium
TGTCTGAGGAAATTGATCTTTCTAGTGAGTTTCAAATCAGTTTAGAAAATACTGTAAAAAACACTGAGAAATTTTGGAAAAAGAGAAAATTGTTGACTCTAAAATTAATACCAAAAAAATCTAATGAAAAATTTCTTAAAATTGGAGTGAAATTTTTAAAATTAAAGGTGGACTCTTTGCATCATAGAATTCATCTTTTTGAGTACAAAGATAGTATGAATAACAATAGTAAATTTGAATTCTTGAATTTAGTAGAAAACGAAGATATAGAAGACGATGTTTTCGAATTTACAATTCCCGAAAACATTGATGTAATCCGTTATTGAATTTGATTTATATAAAGGAATATTATGCTCGATTATTTTTACAATCTTATAACTGATTCTAGTCAAACTATTTTTTGGGCACTTCTAGTATTAGGTGCCTTAGTATTCATCCATGAGTTGGGACATCATCTTCTGGCTAAATATTTTGGAATAGGGGTAGAGAAATTCTCTCTCGGTTTTGGTCCAAAAATATATGGAACGCAAAGAGGCGAGACAGAATATAGAATTTCATTAATACCTCTTGGTGGATATGTGAAGCTAATGGGAGAAAGTCCCCCACGCAATGATGAGGCTGAGGATAATGAAATTCCTCCAGAAAAAATGTTTTTTTCTAGACCAGTATATCAAAGATTTCTGGTAGTTTTTGCAGGACCGTTGTTTAATATTATCTTTGCAATTGTTCTTAGTTGGGGACTGCATTTTTTTGGATTCCCTGTAGCGGGAACCAATATTGGAAGTGTGATGAAGGGTTCTCCTGCTGAAATTGCAAAATTACAAAAAAATGATGTGATTATTGCAATTAATAAGAAGAGTATATCGAAATGGTCTGAGTTAGTAGGGACTGTGATTAAAAATCCGTCGAAAGAATTGGACATTAGGGTTAGACGTGGAAGAAAAATATTAGATCTTAAAGTAATACCTTCATTAGTTTCGCCTGATGGTTCTAAATTGCAAAGACCCATGATTGGAATTAGGAGTGGACCAGGATCTGTAATAATGAAATACGGTTTTATTGAATCATTAGGAAAGAGTATTACGCAGAACGTAACTATTGTTCAAATGACCGTTTATTCTCTTTACGGGATGCTTACACGTTCTATTCCTGCAGATATTGGTGGTCCAATACGTATTTCAGTAATGGCAAAAGAACAGGCCAATAGAGGATTAAGTTATTTAGTATGGTTTACTATCTTATTAAGCGTCAATCTCGCAATATTGAACCTTTTGCCTATTCCAATTTTAGACGGTGGTCATATTGTTTTTCTCTTTTTGGAATTTCTCAAAGGTAAGCCAGTAAGTATTAAAACTAGAGAGATTTTATCTCAAATAGGACTCTTTCTACTCATTTCTTTAATGGTTTTCGCTACTTACAAAGATAGTGTGTATTATTTCTTTGGTGGAGAGAAAAAACAAATTCAAGAATATAAAGAAAGAAAGAAATAGACAGTAATAAATTATTAGGAAAAATCAATGTTTGAGCCATTCAATGATAGTGTTTTTCAGACCGAAGGGTCAGAAAATTTAAGTCTGAATATGGCAGGAAATTCAGACGACATTCCTTCTAATTGTCTGGATGCAAATAGTTCTGGAATTAATAGAAGAAAGACTATTGCAGTCAATGTGGGAGATGTAGTGATTGGAGGAAATGCTCCAATTTCCGTGCAATCCATGTGCAATACTTTCACATATGATGTGAAGTCAACAGTCAATCAAATCC
>CAYWAX010000250.1:0-1720 GCA_964456425.1 uncultured Nitrospinaceae bacterium
ATATTTAGTGATCCATATTTAGGGCGTGGATTTGGAACCAGGAATGACAAATCTATTTCCCGAAAACAAATAAGAGATTCATGTATTGCCATCTTAGACGGATATAGTTCCTTTATCATCTGTTGAAGGTCGTGTCTCCCTTTTGGAAGCAAAGATTCGGGAGAGGGGACAAATCCTTGTTCTCTATTCCTGAGTGCTTCCAAAGACATTTTTTCTTTACTTTTCAAAACTGTTTCCCAGTTTCCTGTCTTTTGCGCTTCATTTAAGACTTCTAAGGCCGATTTCCTGAAAAATATATCTACAAGAAGAGTATGTTCGATACCTTCAGCAATACTCCATTCTTTGTTAGGTGGTTTCCAAAAAGCTTGTTTTTCTGAAAAATTCTTAACGTAATTAATGAAGTTGTCTCTATCTTTAAAAGCAGATTCGAAAGCTTTGTCGAATTTTGTTTTAGGGTTCATTTTTTTTCTTAAATTAGAAGGAGAATAATTGTCTTGTGATTCCTAATATTATGAAATTTAATCTAAAACTTCAATTGGAATAAATATCTTAGTGAAATGGGTTAATTTTATGAGCAGTGATAAAGTAATTCATATTTTTTTTCATTCTAATTTTTTAGGCCTATGACTGATCTAGCAATGACAGGTATTTTTTCTATTTTAACCGCTGTTTCTACTGGTACATTCTCTATTATTGTAAGGCAGGGAAGGCACCATGGGAATGCTTATACCGGTGTTCTTATAGGATTAGTTGTAAGTATTCCAATTCTTATTTTTCTGTGCCTTCTAACCTGGAAGCCACATTGGTGGAGTTTGAAAGCCTTGTTTTTGCTATCTATTGCAGGATTTCTTGGTCCTGCTGTAGGGAGAGTTCTTTATTTTTCGGGAATACATTACTTAGGTGTCTCTCGTGCAATGCCGCTTACTTCTACCATGCCACTCTTTGCATCTGTATTTGGTGTTCTTCTCCTGGGTGAGAGGCCCGGACCTTTTATATGGCTTGGTACTCTGTTAATTGTAATCGGATGTATTTCAATTACTTATAAAAAAAACAACGATAGTAGTTGGAATAGAAGTTATATTTGGATTCCATTTCTAGCTGTTTTATCATTATCTTTATCCCATGTTTTTAGGATAACTGGTGTCAGGATAGTAGATTCTCCATTGTTAGCCATCACGATAATGAGCATTTCAGGTCTTTTTTTTCTAGTTCTTTTTTCACGTTTTTTGCCACATAACCAAAGGCCAAATTTGACAAGTATGCAAGCATGGAAGTTTTATACCTTTTCAGGTCTTCTTAATACTGCATCTGTTTTTTTTCATTTTGTCGGACTGAATTATGGAGATCTTTCAATAGTTACTCCACTTTCATCAATGGCTCCATTGTTTGCTCTTTTTTTTAGCAGAGTGTTTTTTAAAGACGACGAGAAAATTACTTTATTAATATTATTTGGAACTCTATTGATTGTATTTGGTGGAGCAATTATTTCATGGCGTATTTTTTAAAAATTTATTGGATGAATTGTAATGATTGATCAGGCTACTGCTTGTATATTTGCTTTTTGTGCCGCTATTGGTGCGGCAACTTTTAGTATTATCATTAGAAAGGGTCAACGTTATGGTAACGCCACTTCTGGTGTAGTTATCGGATTGATAGTTAGTGTTCCTTTCCTGTTGGTACTAGTCCTGATTTTTTCTGATTTACGTCTTATAGACAGAAC
>CAYWAX010000251.1:0-1705 GCA_964456425.1 uncultured Nitrospinaceae bacterium
AAATTTCAAAAAAAGACTTTGGTAGTATAAAAGCACCAGACAACACATAGTTTGCGATTTCTTTTTTTGAAGGCTTTTCTACAACTTTTTTGATGCTCAAATCAGTATTAAGAAATACAGTACCGAAATCCTCAGTTCTATTTGTGTGTGTTATAGCAGCAACGGGTTTCCCGGAAGAAGAGAATATAT
This sequence comes from uncultured Nitrospinaceae bacterium, assembly GCA_964456425.1. Taxonomy (GTDB): domain Bacteria; phylum UBA8248; class UBA8248; order UBA8248; family UBA8248; genus UBA3496. Next base: position 190 of record CAYWAX010000251.1, read on the forward strand.
CTAAAACGTTTGTAAATATATTACCAGAACTACAAGAATCAGGATAAACTAACATAAAATATTCATCATCGAAAAAACTTTTTGTCATAAGAATAGCGTCTCTTATTCCTGTAGGTTTATCTTGGCGAACATATTGTATGGTTAAACCTATTCTTTCTCCTGTTCCAAAATGATCTACAATTTGTTCTCCAAATTTTCCAATAACAATAACTACATCTTTAATACCTGTATCTTTAATTTTAATTAAAGTAGATTCTAAAAAGTTTGTATTAGCTATAGGCAACATAGCTTTCGGTCTACTCGAAGTAAATGGAAAAAGATTCTCTCCACCAAATGCAGATAAAATTAATGCTTTCAAAATACACCTCTACTCTAAAAAACATAAAATTTAATCAAAAGAAAGATATTAATGCATACTTTAAGAAAGTTCTAGGTTTTTTAAATCTTCTGGGGTATTTACCCCCATGACTTCTTTTGTATTTTTAGCCTGCATAGAACCAATCAATTTTTTATTGCATATTGCCATTTTGAAAATATCCGTCAAATAATACTCATTTTGAGCATTATTATTTTTTAGTTTGGGCAAATTTTCTCTTAAAAACGCAGTACGAAAAGCATAAGTACCAGTATTAACTTCAGCAATCTCAAGTTCTTCTGGTAGAGCATCTTTCTGTTCGACTATACCTAAGATACTACATTTTTTCTCTTTATCCCTTAAAACTCTTCCGTAACCAGTTGGATTGTTCATAATAGTCGTTAACATGGTAGCAGAAAAATTACCCTTCCTATGTGTTTGTAACAATTTTTTCAACGTTTTTGAACTCAAAAGAGGCACGTCCGCACTTAAAACAATTACATCTCCATTAATTTGGGTTAAATTTGGTAAAGCAACCGAGATAGCATGCCCAGTTCCTAATTGTTTTTTTTGATAAACAAAATCTACATTTCCCAAATTTCCATGATTCAAAATAACTTCTTTGACCTGTTTCGACTTGTAACCTAATACTAAAATTAATTTTTCCGGATTTAATTTCAGAGCATTATTTATAACAGAGGAAATCATAGGTATTCCACGAAAGTCATGAAGCACCTTTGGAATTTTGGAAAGCATTCTCTTTCCTTTTCCAGCTGCAAGAATTATCACAGACAATGAATCGGGAGACAAAAAGATTAACTCTCCTTTTTTCTTTTCGTAGAGATTTTAGGAACTTGGTTTACCAAACCTAAAAGTTGTAATTTTTTACTTAATGTATTTCTATTCATTCCTAGAAGACGAGCAGCTTTAAATCTATTCCCCCCACTTTCTTTTAGAGCTAATTCTATCAAAGGTTTCTCTACACTTTTAATAGTATGTTCATAAAAGTCGCTCCCATCTTCATTAGTTAGTGCGGGGATCACAGCAGCTAACTTCGCTCTTAAAAAACTTTCTATATCTTCTACATTTTCGCTCACTTGAGAAGATTTTAGATTCTCAAGTGAAAGAATAGAAGAATCTACGTAAGTTAATGCCTTCCAT
>CAYWAX010000252.1:0-1670 GCA_964456425.1 uncultured Nitrospinaceae bacterium
TCGATTTACCAAGATATTGCGAAAAGACATGGTGGTTTTGATCTTTCTTTACTTTCTATAGGTGCTTTTTTACCAAGAGTTGTAATGCACGGTTCACATTGCATTCCGGAAGATTGTATTAAAATTGGCAACGACATGAAAGCAAAGAATCATCTTGGAATGCATTGGGGTACTGCTCCACTAGGAGATGATACTCCGTTAGAGGCGGTTGAACGTTTTCGAAATGGAGCGAAGAAACTCGGGATACCCAAAGAAAGAATATGGATTTTGAAAATAGGGGAGACACGTATTATTCAATGAAAACTATCTTTTTATTTTGCATAAAAACTTTATCTATTTTCAAAAGAAAAACAGAACTTTATACGTTTTTTTTTGTAATTCCTCTTTTTATTTTAAATGGTTGTGTAGTTTCAAAAGATGTAAATCCCATCCTGAAGACTGAGACGATTTTCTTGAAAAATTTTTACAAAAAACATGTTAAATCTTTCGCCGTGTCATTAAATATTCCTATCAAAAAGAAAGGTCCTTTTCCTGTTATTATATCTCAGCATGGAAGTAACAGAGACGGTCTGGTTTTTAAGGGTGGTTTAGGGAGGACCGATGAATTTACTACCCGCCTCATAAAAAAAGGTACTCAAATGGGTTTTGCTGTAGTAGCAATTGATGCTTTTTTTTCTACAAACTTAGAACCGACAGATAAAGGAAAGTTTCCAAACGCATTAAAATATGCAATTCAACTCAAAGAGTTGCTATCAAAACAAAAGAGATTTCAGAAAAAAAATATTTTTTATACTGGATTTAGTTATGGAGCTGGACAGGTTCTCAAATCATTCGATGCACGCACAGATTATCAAGGACAATTTTGGAGAGCAATTGCTGCTGTAGAACCAGGTTGTAATATTGTAAGTCAGCCGGTGAGCGTACCGTTTTCGCTTTTAATCATCAAGGGTACGGAGAGTCACTATTATAAAGAACCCTGTGAATTTTATGTCAAATTACTCAGACAAAAGCATAATCGAGTTTTATTCAAACTTGTTGAGGGAGGAAATCATTTTTTTAGTAGTAATGGAAAAATTGTAGATGGAATAGCAGTAAATGGGTGTAGATATAATCCTGTTGTACGTAAGCCTGATGGGACATTTGTTTTTGCTAATGGAATATCTACTACTAGAAAAATATTTAGAAAAAAATGTATGACGAATGAAGCAGGGGCTGGTAAAAATCGTGTCTATCTCGATTATGTTGTTAAGACTGTTTTGAATTTCTTTTCTAAATCTATGCAGTGATCTTTATAGAAGGATTATATAATTAATAAAGATTTTAGATTAATTTTAATAAAACTGTTTAAAATAAGAAGTGAAAGGATACAGAATGAGCGAATATAATTTATCTGGGAAAACGGTGATTGTGACCGGAGCTGGTAGAGGACTTGGTCGAGCTATGACAGAAGCACTCACAGAGGCAGGTGCTAATGTAGTTGCAGCAGCTCATATAGAGAAAGATTTTCCAGAACTTCAAGAAGTTTGTTCAAGTCATTCTGGGAAACTCGAATGTGTAACCGGAGATATTCGAAAATCAGTTGATTGTGACAGAATTATTTCTACTACTTTGGACGTTTTTAATGAAGTACATGGTTTAGTGAATAACGCAGGACTTACTTTTACTTATAT
>CAYWAX010000253.1:0-1668 GCA_964456425.1 uncultured Nitrospinaceae bacterium
AAAAAGGGTGCTGTTGTGCTTGGCGTAAGCCCTGACAATGAAGTTAGTCACAAACAGTTTAGCGAAAAACTAGAATTAAACTTTCATTTATTAGCAGATCCTGACGCTTTAGTTTCTAAAAAGTACGGAGTTTATGGAGAAAAGAATATGTACGGAAGAAAATTTAAAAGTGTATTTAGAACGACCTATATAATTAATCATTCAGGTATTGTGGAGAAAATTTTCGAAAATGTTAAAGTAAAGGGCCATGCCAAGGAAGTCCTTAAATCACTCTAAAATTGCAATATCTTCCCTGTTTTTCTAGTGAAATTTATAAAAATTATGTGATAAAAAGCAATATAATGCAAATAATGAAACTTATTTAAATATTCCACTTGCTTAAAAGTTAGAAAATATTTTTATAATAGAGTTATTCGTAAGTTTTGTATTGTTTAACCCGCTCAGAATTTCCTTTTTAGTTTTAATCTCCAAGATATAGCTTAAAAAATTTCGCCCTTATTAACGGTAACGTAGTTGTTTAATCGCCCGTACATGAAGGAGGAGTTTGAATGATGATGGATCGAGTGAAAGGCTGGATTAAGGATCTTGTGGATGTGGGGCTGGGTCTCACAGGGCTAGCGATAGTCTTACAACTTGTTTTTGGTAAACAAGTTGCATTCATTGGAGCCGATGCAATAGGTAATATTACTAAAATTGTTGGTGATTTAGGTAATGCAGGTTTAGTTGGATTAGTAACGTTAGGTACTTTGATATGGCTAGTAAGAAGTAGAAACTAGATTTGTAAGTCAGAATAACAAGATCCCCGTCGCAGGTTTTGTGGCGGGGATTTTTGTTGTAATATATTTTTATCTTATTAATTCCTTATTTAGACGTGTTTACAATCTTTCGCTTGAATAGATGTAAGGAGATTCAAATGTTTCTTAATCAAGTAAAAAGATATTTAAGAGATATTCTAGAACTTAGCGTCCTGGTCGCTGGTATTGCAATTGTTTTGCAAATTATTTTTGGCAGAGATTTTTCGTTTATTGGTTTTGATGTTGTGGGAAACTTAGAGCAGGTGTTGAAAGTTATAGGAAAGAATAATCTCGTTGGTTTGTTCACTTTAGCCATCCTTTCTTGGATTATCGTAAGAAAAAGATAATTCAAAATTATTACTTAAAGATATTTTTATGTATCCATTAGATGAATTTGAGTTTTTCTTTGAAAAAGAATGGTCTGATGGGTTACCTATAATTCCTCCAACAGAAGAAAAAATTAATATAATGCTTTCTTCTATTAAAGATTCTCCAGATGAAATAATTGGAGAGTTCCCGCCTGCTTTTTCTAACGTTTCCATTTATTCCATAGCTGTCCATGGTGTTATGGCTGGCTGCAAACCTGAATATATGAGTTTGTTGCTTGCATCTGTGCGTGCAATTTTAAAAGAAAGATTTAATTTAAACGGCCTTCAGGCTACCCTTTCTCCTGCAGCCCCATTTTTGCTTGTAAACGGCCCTTATGGCAAAGAAATAAAATTAAATGGTGGGCTTGGTTGTTTCGGCCCCGGATTTAGAGCTAACGCAACTATAGGCAGAGCGATTAGATTAATGATGACAAACTTAGGCTCAGGGATACCCGGAATTTCAACAATGAGTACTTTTTCAAGTTCTTCTAGATATACATTTTGTA
>CAYWAX010000254.1:0-1603 GCA_964456425.1 uncultured Nitrospinaceae bacterium
AACAGAGGAAATTCTTGAAATTCATACATATACATAGGGGAGGATCCCATGATGAAACTCGGCAATGAAATTCTTTCTTGAGAAAAACAAGGAAGGATTCCCCCGCCCCGCAGTTAAACTGTCACCTTCAATATTTGAACTGGGCGGTCTAATTAAATTACTAGGCGTTTTGTAAGGGGTGTATAAGACTAAATATCAGTAATTAATCTTACAACAAATGTACATTATGTCAAGAAATTTGTAGTGAAAAATATTTATTTATTACTATTTGATTCTGTACTCACTGGTTCAGAGGCTTTTCTATTCCCAGAAATGAAATCTTGTATCATTTCTAAAGACTTAGTATCGGTCATTTGAACGGGTGGATGCTTCATGAAAAATGCACTTACAGCAAATAGTGGTCCGGATTCTTTCCTGTCACGTGCAATTTTAGCTAATCGTATTGCGTCTATTACTACTCCACCAGAATTTGGAGAATCTTCCACTGAAAGTCTTGCTTCCAGTTCTAGAGGAACTCCACCAAAACCTTCTCCTTCAATTCTTAAAAAACAAATTTTGTTATCTTTTTGCCAAGGAACATAATCGCTGGGCCCAATATGAATATTTTCTTCATCTAGAGGAACATTAAGTTCACCTTGAACCGCTGATGTTTTTGATATTTTTTTTGATTTGAGACGTGAACGCTCTAACATATTGAGGAAGTCTGTATTTCCTCCAGTATTTAATTGATAAGTCCGTTTTACTTTAATTCCTCTATCAGAACATAATTTAGCAATCGTTCTATGAAGAATAGTTGCACCCAATTGTGCTTTTATATCATCTCCAATTACAGGGATTTCTGCTCTAGCAAATCGTTTAGCATATTCTGGGTCTGAAACAATAAAAACTGGCATACAATTAATAAATGAAACACCCGATTCAAGAGCAGCTTCAGCATAAAATTTTGCAGCTTTTTCAGAACCAACCGGCATGAAATTCAATAAAATTTCTGCGCCAGTTTTTTTTAGATCTTTTGCTACATCTACTGGGTCTAGCTCTGCAGGAACAAATGTTTTGTCAGGATGATAGTCAGACATATGTGAAGCAACTCCGTCCTGTATAGGACCCATTTTTACATCTACTCCATAGTCTGGAAGGTCTTCCCAAATAGTTTTTGTGCAATTAGGTTGTGCAAAAACTGCTTCATGTAATGGTCTTCCAACTTTTCTTACATCTATATCAAATGCGGAAACTATTTCTATATTCTCAGGTCCATACTCGTTAATATTCCTATTCATAAGACCAATGTCTTCTTGAGGATTATTTTTATAGAGTTCAATACCTTGAATTAGGGAACTAGCACAATTTCCAACACCAGCTATTGCTACACGAATAGTTTCAGTCAAATTTTGAAACCTCCAGTTTGTCTCTATTCATAATAGATAATGAGATTAACAAAGTTTGTATTCCATGAACGTTTATTAGCAAGATCTAACCCTACTTCAAATACAAACAGGAAATAATGAACGGATTGAAACATAAAACACGACAAAAAGTGAAATTAAATTAACGTCATCTGGTTGTCAACCTAATTCTTGAAATTTCGCTTAACGGATAAATAGAC
>CAYWAX010000255.1:0-1597 GCA_964456425.1 uncultured Nitrospinaceae bacterium
GTGAGACTGTATGGAATTTTGAAAACCGTATACAAGGGGCTTCAGATGTTCCGTTAAATGAAAAAGGAAGAGAGCAGGCCCAGGATTTAGCAAACAAACTTCAAGAAATTAAATTTTTCAAGATATTTTCTAGTCCTTTAGTGAGGGCTTTAGAGACAGCGAAAATATTATCAACGTCTCAGAATCGATCTATTTCCCAAATGGATAATTTCGCAGAATTAGATCAGGGACAGTTGGAAGGTTTGAAATTTCAAGAAATTCAAGAAAAGTTTTCAGACTTTTCTTCTGAGTGGAGAACTGTTCCAGGTGAGGTTAGAATGCCCGGAGGAGAAACTTTAAGTGAACTTCAGGATAGGGCATGGAAAGGAATAGAAAATCTTTTTGAAAAATTCTCTCATGAAAAAAAACCGATTTTAATTGTAAGTCATAATCTTGCGATAATTTGTGTCTTATCCAGAATATTGGGTGTTTCTTTGAATGACTTTAGGAAATTTAGGCAACATAACGCTTCTGTGAATATCATTGAGCATGATTCAATGCGAGGTTGGAGTATAGTAACGATGAATGATTTGTCCCACCTTTCCTAGTATCAGTAGACATTGGAAAAAATATGAATGAAAAAAAGAATAAAACTTATGTCGTTAAAAGAGAAGTCTCTCCTAAAAAATCTATTTTAGACTATTCATCTGTTTTAAATACTCAACAATATGAAGTTGTTATGGCAGGAGAAGGCCCACTTTTGGTAATTGCAGGGGCCGGAAGTGGTAAAACTCATACAATTGTTTATCGTCTAGCCAGACTTGTTGATGAAGGAGTTCCTCCTAGTTCGATATTGCTTGCAACATTTACAAATAAAGCTGCAAAAGAGATGCTTTTACGATCTTCAAGTCTCATTCAAGGGGATTTGCGTAGTGTTTTTGGTGGAACCTTTCATCATATAGGCAATCTTATTTTGAGACAGTATGCCCATCTTATTGGATTTGATAGAAATTTTTCTATTATGGATCGAGAAGATTCTTCTGATTTGATTAAAGATTGTATAGTACAAGCAAAAGTGAACCCTAAAGACAAGAACTTTCCTAAAGCTAACGTGATTGAATCAATTTTATCTTTTTCAGCAGATACAGAAATGGAAATAGCTAATCTTATTTGTAGAGATTATCCATATCTTATTGAAAATATTAGTATTATAAAGAAAATACAAGAGCTTTTTAAAAAAAGAAAAAAAGAATTGAATATCATGGATTTTTCTGATCTTCTTTCAAATACGAGTTTGTTATTAGAGGAAAATGAGGAGGTTTTGGAAGTTTTTCAAAATCGCTTCAAATACGTTTTAGTAGATGAATATCAAGATACCAACAAGATACAAGCGAGAATTATAGATCTTCTGTCTGGAAAATGGAAAAATTTAACCGTAGTAGGTGACGATGCACAAAGTATTTATAGTTTTCGCGGTGCCTATTTCGAAAATATTGTTACTTTTCCCGAGAGATATCCAGGCACAAAAGTATTTAAATTAGAGGAAAATTATCGAAGCACAAATCCTATTCTAGAATTAGCAAATGCATCTATTACTAACAATACAAAACAATACCCA
>CAYWAX010000256.1:0-1570 GCA_964456425.1 uncultured Nitrospinaceae bacterium
ATTATTCTACAGCAACAAATTCATGAATTTATACTTAATAATCAAGCGGAAAATATTACTGGACCATTCATAAAACAAGGACCTCATTATAATAAATCTGTCAAACCAATTAACTACGATCCAAAACAAGCAATCAAACTTCTAAATCAAGCTGGATGGGAAAAAAAGAATGGTATTTTAGTTAAAAATGGGAAGAAATTTAGTTTTAAACTTTTGACAAATCACGGAAACGACATCAGAAAATCAATCGCAACGGTAGTACAAGATTCTTGGAAAAAGTTAGGAATTGCTGTTACTTTCGATACCGTGGAATGGGCAGTTTTTATAAAAAAATATATTAACCAATTAAACTTCGATGCAGTTATACTAGGATGGAGTCTAGGATTAGATCCTGATTTGTTCCAAATTTGGCATTCTAGCCAGACTAATAAAGGGCAATTAAATTTTGTTGGATACAAAAACAAAATAGCAGATGACCTCATTGTAAAAATACGACAAGAATATAATTTAAAAAAACAGATAACATACGCACATAAACTTCATCGAATTATTGCTGCGGATCAACCATATACATTCTTATATAATTCTAAATGGACAGCTCTTTTGGATAGAAAAATTGCAATACTTCAAAAAGAAAAAAATGGGAAATCCACTGCAAAAAAAATCACTGCAACAAAAACTGGTAGTTACTCATTCGATTTCAATAAATGGATCAAATTTCCAACTTCACCATCATTCGAGAGTAAATTTTGATTACATTCTTCATTCGAACATGTTTATTTAAATTAATTACTCTACTTATAATTTCTATTGTAAGTTTTTTGATTATCCATCTTGCTCCCGGTGAACCTAGCCAAATAGATCCACTTAATCCACGTTTTCAAAAAGAAGATTTAGAAAGATACAGAAAAACTTTCAATTTAGACAAACCACTTCATATACAATATTTTCTTTTCTATAAAAAATTCTTTTCTGGAAAATTAAGAAGCTTCAAAGATAACCAACCTGTTTTTCCTAAGGTTTGGGAACGTTTCATGAACAGCCTTCCACTTTTTATCGTAGGTACTATTTTGACTTGGGGGTTGGCTTTTCCACTAGGAGTTAGTTCATCACTAAAACAAGATTCTCTGATTGATAAAGGAACAACATTTTGTAGTTATCTCTTGATTTCGATGCCAAGTTTTTTCTTAGCTTATCTACTAATAATTGGAACAGTCTATTTCTTAGAAACTCCTGTTTTAGGAATACAAACTTTCGGCCAAGAAAATTCTTCTTTTTTATTTAAAATAAATGACCGTATATGGCATCTAGTTTTACCTAGCTTACTAGGTGCAACTGCAGGAATCGCCGTTTTATCAAGATACGTTCGTGCTCAGATGTTAGAGGTAATCAATCAGGATTTTACACAGACAGCACATTCGAAAGGATTATCACAAGAAAGAGTATATTATATTCATGTACTTCGTAATGCCGCTCTTCCTTTCGTTACAATGTTTGGACTTATTTTACCAAGTCTTATTGGTGGTTCAGTAATAATTGAATCTATCTTTGCTTGGCCTGGAATGGGAAG
>CAYWAX010000257.1:0-1568 GCA_964456425.1 uncultured Nitrospinaceae bacterium
AGTCTTCTTTCTTAAACCAATTTCTTAGATTTTCTCTAATATAATTTCTTAATATTTCTGTTTGAAGACTCATTCACTTACTACAGGAACATTATCATTCCTTTCATATTTATCGTTCATATATCTTGCTGCTTCTTCCTCTGAACCGGTAGGACTTGGGATATCTACTAATTCCATTGTCGTATTTACAAGAAAGTCCCTGTCTACATAATCCAATACTTTTCTTTGCAAATCATCCATTCTATACACTCCATTAATAAAACATCCCCCCTTGTCATTTTCACGACAAGAGGAGACAGAAAAAATAAAACGTACTTATTTCATCAGTGAAAAATAAGCATTTTCTACAAGACTTATATCGATGTGTTTTGTTACATCAATACTTTTAGGAATTTTGCCTTTTTTAACACTCACTTCTACTCCAGCTTGCACTTCTGCAATATCTTGATGTGTAATCATAGCTCTGTCCCAGCGCATCAATGTATATACATCTTTCTTGATTTTTGACTGACTGAAATTCAAACCTACCTGCTGATAGAATTTCACCATAACTTTTGCAGTTTCATCTCTATTTGTATTTACAAATCGCATTGCTCTAACATGAGCATTGATGAATCTTTGTGCTCCATCAGGATTTTTTTTCTTAATATAACTCCAGGTTGTCGTTAAGAAAACGGGAGATGTATATCCAAGAGTTTTGTCATATTCTTTAGGACCCATAACCATACGTCCTAACTTTTTATCCAAGATTAATGAACCCCATGGCTCCCAGGTTAAACCAGCGTCCAGGGCACCACTCTCAAATGCTGCTGGGATTGAATCGGTTTTTATATTTCTAATTTTAAAACTTTTTTCGGAAAGCCCAATTTTAGATAAATAAGTTAACCATGTAGCCCAGGTTCCTGATCCCATTTGAGCACCTACGGTTTTACCGACGAGATCCTTTAATGTTTTTGTTTTCTTATCTCTATTAGAAACAAGAACCATATTCTGGTTTCCGTACCTATTTAAAGCAATTCCAACGACATCGACACCTCTAGCTGCAATTTGCCCAACCCTAGAACCTCTTGTGCTTATAATGTCTGCAGAACCACCTATGAGAGCATCAATAAGAGCACGAGGGCTTGTTACGCGACGTTGTACATCCAAACCTTCAGCTTTATAAAAACCTTTCTGTTCAGCTATATAAGGTATGACTGCATGGGATGTATTATCGTGAATTAATCTAATTTTACCTTTTGCTTCAATTTGAGTGCTGAAAGTCAGTAAAACAGCGAAACATGAAACTAATACAAACATTCTTCTCATAACCACTTCCTCCTAGTGTTTAGAAAAAAATACTACGTATCCATGTAATTCTGGCTGCAAAAAAAAGATGACCTACAGGACAAACAGAAAAAAAGTAAAGCCGTGTCCTCCAGACACCATTTACTCATTTACTATTCGACAGAAGCTTTGATATTAAGTATGTAAGTTATTTATAACAAAAAAACGCAAAGAAACATAGTAAAAATAATTACTGTATTATTGGGAGTAACAAATATGGATTTTGATCTTCACTGAAATGC
>CAYWAX010000258.1:0-1555 GCA_964456425.1 uncultured Nitrospinaceae bacterium
ATCTACAAAAAAAGATGAAAGTTGCTATAGTAGAAGATGTAGTAACGACTGCTAGTTCAACTATTATGGCAATTGAGGCATCAGAAGCAAATAATCTTGAAGTTAAAGAGGTAATTTGTCTTGTAGATAGAGAAGAAGGTGGCAAAGAAATACTTTCAAAAAAAGGGTATCATCTCAAATCGCTTTTCACAAAAACCTCTCTTCTAGAGGGGCAACAAAACTACTAAAATTACCAATATAAAAGTTTAAAAAAATGATAGACCCTATCGAATACAAAGAAAATTTTTGGGAATCTGTTGATTTTTATCATTACAAAGGTTGGACAGATGGACTCCCTGTAATTCCTCCAACAAAAGAGATGATAGAAAATTTTCTTAATGCCGGAGGGGTTAAAGAAGGACAAATTGTTTTTGAAGTCCCTGAGCGAAAAAGAAGTGTTAATGCTGCTAAAATAGCAATTAATGCAATTTTAGCAGGATGTCTACCAATCTATATGCCTGTTATTATATCTGTGCTAGAAGCGATATCAGACCCTGAATATAATATACATTCGAGTGCATCAAGTACTGGTGGAGCGGCACCGCTTATTGTTATAAATGGTCCAATCCGTTCAGAAATCTTAATTAATTCTGGAACAAATTTTTACGGGCCAGGTGCTAGAGCTAACGCATCAATAGGCAGGGCAATAAGATTAATTTTAATGAACTGTTTAGGTGCTAAACCTGGCCTTATGGATCGTTCAACGCAGGGAAACCCCGGGAAATACAGTTTAACTTTTGGAGAAAATGAAGAACTGAGCCCATGGGAACCATTAAGTATAGAATTAGGCTTTAAAAAAGAAGAAAGTACAGTCACTCTCCTAGCAACAGAAGGGCCTCACAATATTCAAAACCACTATGGGCAGTCAAAGGGAATTTTAGATACTGCATGTAATACTATGTGTTCTCTTGGAAGTATGAGTGAAGGACAGAGTTTTTTCGTTTTTTCTCCTGAACATGCAAAAATTATTAGTGAAGAATATAAGACTAAACAAGCAATAAAAAAATACATTTTTGAAAATTCTATAGTTCCTGAGAGTATTCTTATAGAATCTGGAAAAATCAATAATAATGGATGGGCTGATGAAAAAGGAAATGTGAGACATGCTCTTACTCCAGATGATATCTTTATTATTGTCGCTGGAGGAGAGGCCGGTGGACATTCATCTTGGATACCCTCATGGAGCAGAAGAAGAAATGGAATAACAGTTACTAAAAAAATACTATCTTCAAAATCTCGCCTTTCACAGACCTCCTAGGAGAAAAAATGAATCGAAATAAAATTCCTATATTTGATCCAACAGTAGAAATGAATACAAATGAAGAGAATCCTGCAAAAAGAAAATATGATTTAAACAAAAAAAAATTTGGGCTTCTTTGGAATTCAAAGATAGGTGGCGATAAACTTATGCATTTTATACTTGTAGAACTTAATAAAAAGGGCATAAAACCATCTGAAATAGTAGAATTAAAAAAAGAATATGATACACGTCCAGCTAAGAGAGAAATGTATGAAG
>CAYWAX010000259.1:0-1508 GCA_964456425.1 uncultured Nitrospinaceae bacterium
TATTGGTTCAAGCATTCGAGATCCCAGGTAAAAGTAAATATTACGCTTCAAGAGCTAATCTTCCAAAAGAAGAAGCTTTAAGAAATTTCAAAGATATTTCACATTTACTTGAAGATGTGGATTGGGAAATACACCTTGGTGGAGTACCTGAATATGGTGACTGGGCAGTAGAAAATAGAGAAGAATTTGCATATGCTGCATCTGCCCGTCTTCCTGCAGTTCGTGAAGCAGCTGAAAGCGGAAAATACAACGGCATAATTCTTTTAGGGGGTGGGGAACCAGGGTTTCTTGAATCTAGAGAAATATGTAGAAAAAATAATGTTGTAGTAACATCTTGCGGTTTCTCACAAATGCATATTGCTACTATGCTTGGGAATAAATTTAGTATTATCGATTTCGCTCAACCTCACAATATGTATTATTACAATCTCGTGGTACAACATCGTTTTGACAGAAGATGTGCTTCTATAAGAAACATTGGATACTACCATCCAAGACCTGGGTACGACGGTGAACCAGATCTGACTCAGGAGAGTGTTAAAGCATTAAATGGTGAACACTCAGACGCGGTAGAAAGAGCTGTAGAAGAAGCTGAGTCGGCTTTAAGAGAAGATGGGGCGGAAGTACTAACTTTTGGTTGTTCTGGTATGTTCTGGCTTCAACCTTTTTTACAAAAACGATTATCTGAATTGGGATGGGAAGTTCCTGTACTTGAAGGATATAGTTGCTCAATAATGCTAGCAAAGATGATGGTAGATATGGGAATTAATGCAAGTGGAATTACTTTTCCTGGAGATAGACCCAAAAAAAGTCCTAGAAGAGTACTTTTTTAAAAAATACTTAGTGATAAATTCTATCCTCCTGCGGGAGGAGAGAATTTATCTAAATCTTCTTCTTTTATCTCTAAACCAATTCCAGGATCCTCAGAAAGAATAATTTCACCTTTACATATCTGATATTTTTTCTCAAAAATACAGTCCCACCAAGGCATATATTCACACCAAAAATCTTGATTTTCATTACATATAAGATGAGCAGAAACTTCATGAAACAAATGAGACGTGAGAGGCACAGAATATTTTCTAGCAATTTCAGAAACTTTTTTCCAACCGGTAACTCCAGAGCATCTTTGTAAATCTGGCATTAAAAAATCCACACATTTATCGGTAATTAGACGAAGCATGCCTTCCACATTATAATTTGTCTCCCCGCTACAAATAGGGATTGAACTTTTTTCTCTGATTTGACTACAAAGCTTATAATTCTCATGATCAACGGGCTCTTCAATCCACGTCAAATTAAATGCCTGAAACTTTTCTACAGCTTCGAAAGCTTTTTCTCTACTCCAACCTTGATTTACATCAACCATCAGATTTATATTTTCACCTATAGTTTCACGAACAATGCAAACTCTATCAACATCCTCTTCTAATTCATCCTTTCCAACACGTAATTTCATTCCTTGAAATCCTTGGTTTTTGAAAAACAACGCTTCTTCTTGTAATTCT